>DATDKO010000451.1:0-9339 GCA_036519935.1 Rubrobacter sp.
GTACGCTGCGCCGCGCCCCCAGCCCGAGACCAGTATGCCGAGTACGTTACCCCGTACATCGATGAGTGGTCCTCCCGAGAAACCAGGGTACGGCGTCGCGTCGGTCTGGATGTAACGTTCTAGCCTCGGTCCCCGCCGGGTGCGGATGGGGCCTCCTACGGCGCTAACCACCCCGAGGGTGGCCCTCGGGCCTTCGCCGCGAGAGTGGCTGCCCACGGCCAGCGAGATCTGACCGACCCGGGCTTCACCTTCCGCAGGGGTCGCGGGCTCGATGTCGAGGCCATCCACGTCCAGCACCGCCAGGTCCGTGGAGTGGTCCCTCCCCGCAAACCGTGCGGATAGGGTTCTTCTGTCGGCGGTCTCTACTGAGAGGTCTTCCTCGCGCTCGAGCACGTGGCTCGCCGTCAGCACCTTGTTCTGCGCAAAGACCACGCCGCTCCCAGAACGACGCCTCCGTCCGTTCACCCGCACAACCGACGTCGCCACATTCTCTACCGCATCTGCCATACCATCCGACAGGGCGGCCAGAGTATCCGTGTGCTCCATAGTTCTCTCCTGATCCTGTTGGTTTACATGGATACTCTATCCCCGGGCTAGAGGCCGGGCATCACCCGTCCGGCTAGTTTCGGCCCGGAAGAACGGCTAGTTCGTGGCCGAATGTGCGATTCGCGGTAGGTGAATGCCCCTGCGAGCATCGCTTTAGACTACGAGTCTTTCTTCTTCCCTGAACCCGGCACCTGATGCCGAGGGTAGAATGAAAAGGAGCGGCTCGGAAATCATGTTGCCGCCTGCGCGCATGGATTATGGGTGGAAGGGAGAACATGAACCAGAAGAAGCGGGCCGAAGAGCTGCGCAGCCACCGCTGGTACGGGGTGCGCGACCTGCGCTCGTTCGGCCACCGCTCGCGGACCAAGCAGATGGGCTACGCCGCGGAGGATTATAGCGGGAAGCCGGTCGTCGGGATCATCAACACCTGGAGCGATATAAATCCCTGTCACACCCACTTCAGGGAGAGGGCCGAGGAGGTCAAACGTGGCGTCTGGCAGGCCGGTGGGTTTCCGGTCGAACTTCCGGCGATGTCTCTCTCCGAGCCGTTCCAGAAACCCTCGACGATGCTGTACAGGAACTTCCTCGCCATGGAGACCGAGGAGCTCTTGCGCTCTTATCCCATAGACGGCGCGGTGTTGATGGGCGGTTGTGACAAGACCACACCGGCCCTGCTCATGGGTGCGATCACGATGGACCTGCCGGCCCTATTCGTTCCCGCAGGACCGATGCTGCGCGGCAACTGGCGCGGCAACACATTGGGCAGCGGGAGCGACGTATGGAAGTACTGGGACGAGAAACGTGCTGGCACCATCGGAGAGTGCGAGTGGGAAGAGATAGAAGACGGCATCGCCCGTTCCCCTGGCCACTGCATGACCATGGGCACGGCCTCGACCATGACAGCCGTCGCCGAGGTCCTCGGCATGACCCTCCCGGGAGCCTCCTCAATACCCGCCGCCGACTCTGGTCATCCCAGGATGGCCTCGATGAGCGGGCGCAGAATAGTAGAGATGGTCTGGGATGACCTCAAGCCCTCGGACATCCTGAACGACCAATCCTACGAGGACGCGGTGACGGCCGTGATGGCCCTTGGCGGCTCTACGAACGCCGTCATCCATCTCATCGCCCTGGCCCGCCGCAGCGGCGTACCCATGGACCTCGCCCGCTTTGACGAGATCTCACGCCGCGTACCTGTTCTCGCCAATGTACGGCCGAGCGGCGAGTACCTGATGGAGGACTTCTACTACGCGGGTGGTCTACGAGGCTTGCTCTCCCGCCTCGAGGAGATGCTCCACCTCGACCGTACCACCGTTGGTGGTAGCGCCGTGGGTGAGACACTCACCGGCGTCTACGACGACGAGGTGATCAGACCCCTCGACGACCCCCTGCACGAAGAGGGCGGACTAGCCGTGTTGCGAGGCAATCTGGCTCCCGATGGCTGCGTGATAAAGCACTCCGCCGCAGACCCGGGGTTGCTCAGGCACACAGGCCCGGCCGTGGTCTTCGAAGGCTACGATGACCTCGCAAGGCGCATAGACGACCCGAGCCTGAAGGTGGACGCTGGCTCCGTTCTCGTTCTAAGGGGGGCTGGACCGATCGGCGCTCCCGGTATGCCTGAGTGGGGGTTGCTCCCCATCCCCAGAAAGCTGCTCGAACGGGGAGTAAGGGATATGGTGCGCATCTCCGACGCCCGCATGAGCGGCACCGCCTACGGCACCTGCGTGCTCCACGTCGCCCCCGAGTCACACGTCGGAGGCCCGCTCGCCCTCGTGAGAGAGGGAGACCGAGTCGAGCTCGATGTTCCGAATCGGCGCCTGGAACTCAAAGTGGACGAGAGAGAACTATCCCGTCGCCGCGCCGCTTGGAGACGGCCCCAACCTCCCTACGGCCGCGGCTATGGGGCCATCTTCGCCAGGCACGCGACCCAGGCCAACGAAGGTTGCGACTTCGACCTCCTCACAGAGGGACCGCCCGTACCAGAACCTGAGATCCACTGACCATCAATGCGTCGCGAGAGTGGTCTTTCTATCCCGCGATTACCAGGGAACAGGGCGGCGGTCCTGGAAGAATCCGCCTGTGGGACCACTGTTTGGTAGCGTCGCTGCCCAGACGAGGGCTTCCGCGCCTTCCTCGACGGAGCGCGTGGCGCCTGAGCCGCCCATGTCGGTCTGCACCCACCCGGGATTTACCGCGTTGACGAGGATGCCGCTCCCGCGCAGTTCAGAGGCCAGGATACGCGTAAGGGCGTTGAGGGCGGTCTTCGAGACGCGGTAGCCTGGGGAGCCGCCACCCATGTCCTCCAGGGCAGCGAGTCCCGTCGAGACGTTGACGATCCGCCCGTAGCCGTTGCGCCGCATGAGGGGGATGGCCATCTCGCACAGGCGCCAGGCACCGAACAGGTTCGCCTCCAGGCTCTCCTTCACCCGATCGAAGTCGGCGTCTACACCGCGCTGGCCCTCGTCGTTGGAAATACCTGCATTGTTCACCAGAATGTCCAGCCGTCCGAACTCCTCCTCGATAGAGCGCGAGAGCCGCTCGACGCTCTCGGGATCTGCAACGTCAAGTTGCCGGACGATCACGCCGTCAGGGAGTCCCCCTGCTGCGGCCCTGCCCTGCTCATCGTCGCGGGAGCCCATGACGACCGTGTAGCTCCTCTCGGCGAGCTGGCGGCAGACCTCCAGCCCGATCCCCCGGTTTCCCCCACTTACCAATGCGATGCGTCCGTTCTCCATCGTTCGACCTCCCATGTTCTGTATCTCCGACCTCGCTCACGCGTTCCTATCTACCGATAAGCCCGAACGCCGCTTCGACGGCCCGCCGAGGTGAGGACCTCGCAATCACGTGCTCACCGAGATCCCAGCCTTCCAGGACCACCACGGGGCGTCCGACCTTTCTGGCGAGCCCTATCTCCGAAAGCGTCCCGTACTCGCCGCCGACGGCGATGACCACGTCTCCGGAGCACACCACAGCAAGGTTCCTTGCCTGGCCCGCGCCCGTTGCTACAGAGTACGTAAGATACCCGTTCTGCCTCCGCCGGTCCTCGTCGGGCAGGATGCCTATGGCCGTGCCACCTGCCCCTGTAGCCCCGCGCGCTGCGGCCTCCATCACGCCGGAGAGTCCGCCACAGACGACGGTTCCTCCCCTCTCGGCGACGAGCCTACCGACTTCGCGTGCCTTCTCGTAGAGATCTCTCGCTGCGGTACCCGAGCCGACGACGGCCACGTAAGGCCTGTCCGTCACAGCGTCGGGTAGTGGGCCGTCTGTCCGAGCACGTACCTGAGGAGACTAACAGCGCCATCCTTGCTCAGGGGCTCGTTCCAGTTGCCGCACTTGGGGGACTGTATGCACGCGGGGCATCCTCTCTCGCAGGGGCATCGAGTGATGACGCCCAGAGTATCGCGGGCCAGCGACTCGAAGGCATCGTAACCGCGCCTGGAGATGCCGACTCCGCCAGGATAGCCGTCGTAGACGAAGACCGTGGGAAGACGGCTCTGACGATGGACAGGCGTGGAGAGGCCGCCTATGTCGGCGCGGTCGCACATTGCAAACAGCGGAAGGAGTCCGATCATACCGTGCTCCCCGGCGTGCAAAGCGCCCCCGAAGCTCTCGAAGCTAGGTCTCGCTTCTCTGGGAAGCGGAGGTAGCGTGACCCAGAGCGCCTGCGTCTCCAGAATCACGTCGGGGAGATCCAACGGGTAGACCCCGACCTCCTTGTCGTCGGCCACCCTGACCTTCTTGAAGTAAGTGACGGAGTCCGTCGACCTTACCCTGCCCCAGTGAAGCGAGGCCCCATTCGCCAGGTCCCGCTTCTCGATCTCCTCCAGGATCTCCACGTCGGTCTCCACGCGCGGCCTGGTGTAGTAACGATTCGGGACGCGGCGGGCGACGGCCTGGTGGGAGGCGAGGTCGAGCTCCTCCACCTCATATGCGGTCCCGCGGTGGAGGTAGGTCGCGCCCGGATGCAGCTCGCTCGGGGCGCGGGTCGCTTCTGCGGTCCCGATCAACTCTCCTTCGCCGTCGGCTATGAGCACCGTCTCGGACGATGCCGAGCGCAGAGAGATGTTGCGCGCAGGATTGTCCCCGCCGACGTAGACCAGCCGGCCTCCGCTGGAAACCAGCGCCTTATCCTCCATCATCGCTCTGGCCACGCTCCTATAGGCCGGCCCGAAGTACTCCTCGTCGTCTGCATCGAGCGGGGCCTCGTGTGCGGCGGCGAGCAGGTGCGGGCCGAGTATGTAGGGGTTCTCCATCGTGACCCTGGCCGCCTCCACCCTCCTGCCGAGGACCCTCGGTGGGTTCTCGAAGAGGAACTGGTCGAGAGAGTCGCGGCCAGGGATGTACACGGCGAGGGCAGGGTCCTTGCCGCGTCCAGCGCGGCCCCACTGCTGCCATATGGAGGCGACGCTGCCCGGGTATCCGCAACACACCACGGCGTCAAGCGCCCCGACGTCAACTCCGAGCTCCAGAGCGTTCGTGGAGACGACGCCGAGGAGGTCGCCGCGGAAGAGGCGGCCTTCGATCTCTCTTCTCTCCCTCGGGGTGTAGCCAGCGCGGTAGGGGGAGATCCTACGCGCCCCTTCGACGCCGAGCCTGTTGGCGGCGTAGCGGTAGATGAGCTCGGCAGCCTTCCTCGTCCTGGCGAAAGCTATGGTCCTGACCCCCTGCGAGACGAGGTTCGCGAAGACCAGAGCGCCCTCGGTCAGAAGACTCCGCCTCTCCCCCTTCTCCTTGTCGAGCAAGGGAGGGTTGCGGAAGATGACCCGCCGCTCGCCCGTGGAAGCGCCGTCGTTATCCACGAGCGTGAAAGGTAGCCCAGTGAGGCTCTCGGCGAGCTCCTGCGGGTTGGCTATCGTGGCGCTCGTGAGTACGAAACGGGGATCTCCACCGTGCAACATCGCCACCCGCCTGAGCCGCCTTAGTACGGCCGCCACGTGCGATCCGAAGACGCCGCGCAGGACGTGCGCCTCGTCGACGGCCACGATCTCCAGGTTTCGCAGGAATTCAGCCCAGGCCTCGTGGTTGGGCAGGATGCCGATGTTCAGCATGTCAGGGTTGGTGAGCAGGATGTTCGCCCTGCGCCTGATGTCCGCGCGGAGGGCGTGTGGCGTGTCGCCGTCATAGGTCGCAGGGTGGACGCCGCGCAGGCCGAAGGCCTTTATCTTGCCCAGCTGGTCCTGGGCGAGGGCCTTCGTCGGGTACAGGAAGAGCGCGCGGCTCTTCGCCCGGCCCAGCGCGTTCTGGAAGGCCGGGATCTTATAGCACAGTGACTTCCCGCTCGCCGTCGCCGTCGCCACCACGACGTTCTCACCAGCCCGAAGCCGCTCGTAAGCCTCCATCTGATGCGAGTACAACCTGGAGGCGCCCATCTTACGCAAAGCCTCGGTGAGCTCCCGCTGGAGATCAGGAAACTTTACAAGGGTCGCCTCGCGAGGCGGGAGGCTCGCCACAGTATCACCCAGCAACTCGACAGCGCGACGGCTCATTCCGGCCAGAGAGTTTTTCGCCCGCGTCTCAGTCATGAACCTTCTGCAAAGCTATCGGCACAAACCAAGAAAGTCGATAGCTGATGCCTGATGGCGCGGTCTTGGGAAGCCCACTTCCCAGAACCGCACTAAAGCTCGCGTCTTCCGGCGAAGGCCCGTCCCAGGGTCACTTCGTCTGCGTACTCGAGATCCCCTCCGACAGGGAGACCGCTCGCGAGCGCCGTGACCCGTACCGGCAGGTCCTTCACCTCCTGCGCGATAAACAACGCGGTCGCCTCGCCCGTCGTGTTCGGGTTGGTCGCGATGACGAGCTCGGTTGTGCCTTCATTTCGGACCCGCTCCAGCAGCTCGGCTATCCGCAGGTCCTCGGGTTCGATCCCGTCCAACGGTGACAGGGCTCCGCCGAGGACGTGGTAGAGGCCTCGGTACTCGTTGGTCCGTTCTATTGGACCGATATCGTAGGGGTCTTCCACGACGCAAATTACAGACCCGTCGCGACGGGCATCACGGCAGATCTCACACTCATCGGTCTCGGTCAGGTTGAAGCAGCGCCTGCACGGTTTGATCTTCTCCTTGACCTCCTGCAGCGCCTCGGCGAGCCCGATGGCGTTCTCTTTCTTACCCCTGATGATGTGGAAGGCGATGCGCTGGGCACTCCTCGGTCCGATGGAGGGTAGCTTGGAGAGCTCTGTTATGAGTCTCTCTACCGGCCTCGCGTAGGTCGCCAAAGAACCCTTACAGACCCGGTATGTTCAAGCCGAGGTCCCCGAGACCGCCGGTGATGCCACCTAGCTTCTTGTTGGCCAGCTCCTGGGAGCTCGTCATCGCCTCGTTGACGGCCGCGAGTACCATGTCCTGCAGCATCTCGACGTCTTCGGGATCTACGACCTCAGGGTCTATCTCGATGGAGACGAGCTCCATACCACCGGTCATCGTCGCCCTTACGGCCCCACCGCCGGCGCTCGCAGTAACCGTCTCGTTCGCGAGCTCCTCCTGGGCCTGCTGCATCTGCTGCTGCATCTGCTGAACCTGCTGCATCATCTTGTTGACGTTCTGTCGGGGTGACAAACTAAGTTCTCCTCTCCGAATGCGCCCCGGACTCTAAGGCTCTTATCTGGCAGTGCGTCCACACGAAGTCCGAGCATAGAGTATACCGTTCGACGCTCCTCGGGTCCGAGGCTGTCCAGCGCCTCTGGAGCCCGTGTTGTGTAGGACTCAAGGAGCAGTTCCTTGTCCCGCTTGAGGGCCTGGAGGCGCTCGTGCCAACTTGCCAACTCTGCAAGCTCCCGTCGGGCGCTCTCACGGGTTTCTTCGAGAGTCTCAAGTCTGGACCTCAACTCTTCCAGCGTCATGGCATCGGCGGCGTACATCTCCTGGTACTTCTCTCGCTTGCGCTCGGCCTCTGCGAGTGTCGCGGCCCAGGCTCTTGCCTCGCGGTCCGGGTCGCCGCGGGTTTCCTTCTCCCGTTCGATCATGGCTTCCAAATCAGTCTTAAGCTTTTCAGGGTCGGTAAGTAGAGTAGTGACCGCATCCCACACTGCGGCCTCCGCCTTCTGGGCGTTCATGGACCTTGAGAACGAGCAGGCGTGTTTGCCTCTTTGGCGGCGCGTGGCCCATATGTAGTAGAACATCCGCCGACGACGCCCTTTGGGACCTTTGAGGGTCGTCACAGCCACGAGTGCTCTGCCGCACTGGGCACAGCGGAAGATGCCACCGGAGAGCTCCCAGAAGCGCCGCCCGGCCGACGAGCATTTCTCATTGTGCCGGAGAGCACAGCGTGCGCGCTCCACGTCCTCTTTGGGAACGCCAGCGTCGGGAACTGGCACGGCGATCCACTCCTCGCGCGGCTTCTCGACATAGCGCGTGCGGGTGACGTAGCGCTGCTCGCCGACGGGATTCTCATTGAGGACGCGCGTGCGCTGCGCATCGCGGCGGTTGTACCACCAGATGCCATAGGACCGCTCTGAGTCCAGGCGTGACGCCACCTGAGGCGAGACAAGGACAGCCACCTCCTCAAGGGAGTGCGGCTTGTACACGTCGTCGAATATGCACTCGCGTATAAAGGTGCGCTGCCAATGTACCCCCTCGGGGGCGAGACCTTGGCGGCCTCCAACGCCATCCTGGCGCCGTTGACCGAGGAACCGTCTGCGATCATGCGAAAGATGCGCCGTACGACCCTCGTCTCCTCTTCGTGCACGGTGTATCCATCGCGCGCGGCGTTGTAGCGGAAACCGTAGTCGGCCTGCCGCCCCGCGATCACCTTGCCTTCGCGCGCCTTCCTGAGCCTGTCCCGCCGCGTTCTCTCGGCGGTCTTGGTCCGCTCGAACTTCGCCAGTTGATCCAGGATGCCGTCCGTGAGCTGTCCTTCGGGGCTATCGTCGCCCCGATCGCTCAGAGCCTTCAACCTGGTACCTTTCTCCGCGAACTCCTCGCGCAGAAGGTATAGGTACGCTGGCTCGCGGGCGAAGCGGTCTCGGTCCTGTGCCAGCACAATTGAGACGCCGCCTTTGGCTACCAGGTCACGCACCTTATCGAGACCGGGACGTGCAAGACTCGCCCCGCCTTGGCCGGGGTCTTCCACTCCCTCCAGTACCTCGTAGCCCTCGCGGGCGGCGTACTCCCGTAGGGCTTCGATCTGTTGGGCTAGTGAGTAACCTGAGTGGGCTTGCTCGTCTGTGGATACGCGGGCGTAGAGGATGGCCCGCTTTGGGCCGTGGCCGTTCGTGGAAGGCATGGTCACTCCTCTACGAGTTCGGTGGGGTCTACATCGAGGGCTTTGGCGAGCTTGCGAATCGTACGGAAATGAGGCTCTCGATGGTCACGCTCGATATTGGCAACCGTACTGGGGCTAACGCCCGACTTCTCCGCCAGCTCCTCTTGCGTGAGAAGCTGTCTAGTGCGGAGCTCTCGCAACCTACTTTCATAGGAGAGAAGGGGATAGGATACGGGGATGCACGATACGGGGACATGTTCGTGATCAACGCCGACGGCACTAGCCTAACCCAACTCACCAACAACGCACCTGTGGGTGAAAATATCGCTGTCTCTCCCGACGGCAAGAAGATAGCGTTCCTGGGTCAAGCTGCAAGTAATCCTAGGGTGAAGCAAAGAGCTATCTATGATGCTTACGTCATCAACGCCGACGGCACCGGCCTGACAAACCTTTCCGACAAGGTGACACGCACCAATGTCACGGTGGAGGGCACCGGGCTCCCCTTGCCCTCTCCCTCGTTCTCTCCCGACAGCAAGCAGATAGCGTTCGTTAGTTCCACTTATGTCTCTCCCAGCGGTGGCCCCCCATACCCACCTG
>DATDKO010000452.1:0-12092 GCA_036519935.1 Rubrobacter sp.
GGATCGCGAGAACCACCTCCTCGCGATGGAGGCGGTGCCCCAGCCGCACGAAAACTGGAAGACGATGCTGCTCCGGGGCAGGCTGGAGAACGACCACGTCGAGGAGTTCGGACGACTCCTGGGGACGATTCACCGCGGGGGCTACGAGCGCCGGGAGGAGACTGAACCCACCTTCTGGGACCGCTCGTTCTTCGAGTCGTTGAGATTGGAGCCGTATTACGGTTACACTGCCGAGCAGGTTCCTGATGCATCCAATTTCCTTCGCGCGCTCATAGAGGAGACTCGCGCCCACCGGGACACCCTGGTCCACGGCGACTACAGCCCGAAGAACGTCCTCGTTCGGGAAGGCACCCTCGTGCTGCTAGACCACGAGGTCATCCACTTCGGCGACCCAGCCTTCGACCTGGGCTTCTCTCTCACCCACTTCCTGAGCAAAGCCCATCACCTTCCCGAGAACCGGAGCACCTTCGCGGAAGCAACCCTGCTCCACTGGTCGACGTACCGCGAGGAGGTCGGGGATCTCTTGTGGACGCAGGACCTGGAGGAGCGGGCGGTGCGCCACACTCTAGGGTGCCTGCTCGCGCGTGTCGCCGGCCGCTCGCCGTTAGAGTACCTGGACGAAAGAGAGCTCGCCCGCCAGAGAGAGGCGGTGCTCGCTCTCCTGCCATACCCGCCCGAGAGCGTAGCGGAGTTGGCCGAGGCCTTCGTGGGGAGGTTGTAGGGCAATGTCGAAGATAGCGCGCTTGACGGGGCTAGAGATCTTGGACAGCCGCGGTCGTCCGACCCTGAAAGCTACTTGCGAACTTGAGAGCACTGCCGTAGGGACCGCATCGGTCCCCTCTGGGGCCTCGACCGGCTCCGCCGAAGCGCTCGAACTGAGGGATGGCGATCCGCAGCGGTACGGGGGCCTGGGATGCCGTACGGCCGCGGCGAACGTCGGCGGCGCCATGCACGAAGCTTTGGCCGGGCACTCCTTCGACGGACAGGCAGACGTGGACAAGGCGCTGGTCGAGCTCGACGGCACGGAGACTAAGTCTCGGCTGGGAGCGAACGCGATCTTGGCGGTCTCCATAGCGTTCGCCAGAGCTGTTGCGGCGGAACGCGAGGCGTCGCTCTACAAGCACCTCGCTGACCTGATCGGACGGATGCCCGACGCCATACCGCGACCCACCATCAACCTCTTCTCCGGCGGCAAGCACGCGGGGGGGCAGGTCCCCATCCAGGACACACTCGTCGTGCCGCTGGCGACCCGGACGATGGAGGAGACCCTCGCTGTGACCTACGATGTCTACCAGGCCGCCACCAAGATCGCCTGGAGCAAGTACGGCATGCGCCCGCTCACCGCCGACGAGGGCGGGCTCGCTCCACTCTTCCCCGACGCCGAGGCGATGCTTGGGGACGCGGTCGAAGCCATAAGACTCGCAGGATACGAGCCAGGACGCGACGTGGCGCTGGCGGTGGACGTGGCGTCAAGCCAATTCTACGAAGGCGGCCGTTATCACCTCGGGGACAAACCGCTGAGAGGAGACGGCATGATCGGATACGTGTCCGCCTGGCTTGACCGTTACCCTATAGTGAGCGTCGAAGACGGGCTCTCCGAGAACGACTGGGAGAACTGGCCGAAGCTGCGCGAGCGCGTGTCGGGACGCGCGCTGACCTTAGGAGATGACCTCTTGTGCACGAACCCCGACCGCATCCGGAGGGCCGTGAGTACCGGCGCCGCCGATGCCCTGCTCTTGAAGGTCAACCAGGTTGGCACGCTCACCGAGGCGGCGGAAGCGCTCGGGCTCGCGAGGGACGCCGGTTGGGTCGTGACGGTGAGCGCACGTAGCGGGGAGACGGAAGACAACTGGCTCGCGGATTTGGCGGTGGGCTGGAGCGGCGATCAGATCAAGATCGGCTCGATAACCCAATCCGAGCGCCTCGCCAAATACAATCGCCTGCTGGAGATCGAAGCCGAGACGGGCTTGCCGCTCGCTGACTGGCCCAGCCGCAAACCTCCGGCTTAAGACCCCTGGGCCCAGGCTTACACCTCCTCCGGCTCGCCGCTCTCCGCCGAGCGGTAGGCGGCATCAAGAACCTCGACAGAGCGCAGCCCCACCTCCCCGGGACCGTCGTTCTCGACCGTTAGACCGAGGCAGAGGTCCGCGAAGCGTTCGACGGGCTCGACGCACTCGTATTCGCCGCTGCCAGGCGGCATGGGTAACTCTTTGTCCTCGCCGTCTTGCCTCCTCACCTCCAGCCGCTCGCGCTCGACGTCGAGGAGTAGCATCCCCTCGCTCCCGAAGACGCGCAGGTCGAGCTGATAGCCTCGGTGTGGTGGGACCGCCGCGGTACCGGAGACAGCGCCGGTGGCGCCGTTGATGAAGGAGACAGAGATCGCGTCGTGGAGGTCCACGCCGGTCGGGGAGCGCCCCATGAGGGAGAAGGCCCAACGCGGCTCCAGATCCGTGACCCGGAAGACGAGACCAAAGGCGTGGACGAGCTGTCCCCAGCCGTATCCCCCGCCGCGCGCGGGGTTGGCGTAGGTTGAGATATCTTGCCGGACGAGGGATCCCTCGGCCCCGACCTCACCGCTGTACTGCGCTCGACGTGGAGAGGCCATCTGGCAAACGATGTGCTCGACTTCGCCCACGGCGCCTTCCAAAACCAAGCGCCTCGCCTCGCGAGTGTAAGACCTGAAGTTCCAGCCGTGGGGGATCAGGATCTCGCGTTCCTTCTCCTTGGCCAGCCATATTAGCTCCCGAGCGTCCTCTGCCCGCGTGGCCAGGGGCTTCTCTACAAGCACGTGCAGGCCCTTCTTTAAGGCGGCCCTGGCGTGCTCGAAGTGCAGATGGTGAGGAGAGGTCACCATTACCCCGTCTAGCGGCGCGTCGAGCAACTCGCCGTAGTCGTCGGTCGCTAGCTTGAAGCCGAACCTCTCCTTTACTCGCTCCAGTTCCGTCCGGTTGCGGCGACAGATGGCCACGAGCTCCACGTCCTCGCGCTTCTCCAGAATCGGCAGGTGGTTCTCTGTCACCCACCAGCCGGCCCCGATCACCCCGATCCTCGCCCTTACACCCATCGATCTCATCAGCTTCCTTTCACAAGGCAAACGGCACTACAGCAGAAGCGCGCCATCAGCAAGAGGCGTAGCGGCCACATAGTTCATTATCCCAGGTCGAGCGCGAACACACCCTAGCTTCTCACGCTGGCTGCTTAGAGGCCGCGCCAATAGGCTGGCAACTTTTCGTACTTGAAAGCGGTAAGAGCGATTCAATAGCCTTCTTGCTGCTTCTTGCCACATATGCTACCCGCCTATTGGCGCAAGCTCTTAGTCCTACAGTGCCACTTCCACACCGATCGTTGAATCGATGATCTCACGGGCTAGCGCTGAAGCATTTCCACTGTGCGTTGCCAAAGGTCTTCATGCTGCCATCTTGCATAGCGATAGTAGACCGTCTGCCAGAGACCGAATTTCTCCGGCAACCCGCGCCAATAGGTGCCGTTGAACAGCACCTACATGACCGTGCCTATATTTTGTGCAATGCTCGCGCCATAGCCGACCGCGGTGCCGTTCTCGGGTAGCAGCGGTTGCAGGCGCGCCCATTCCTCGTCCGTAAGCCGACCATGAGAGCATAAAGGCCGCCGGGACAAGACCTGCGTAGGCGGTGAGCTTCTCAGCACTTTCAATGGCAAAGATCTCACGCACGGCCACCATGAACTACTCGGCCCCGAGGTTCGCTTCCATGCCCAGTAGGCTAGTAAGGATCCGAACCTCCGAACGCGCGAAAAACGCTTCTCTAGCTCCTCGTCAAGGTGTTAATGCGCTCTTTAAGGCCGAGGACCGCTTCAGCGAGGTCTGCAAGTTTGCCAGAGGCTAACTCCTGCGGGCTCGACGGGAGACCAGGCCGCTGGGGCGATGGTAGACGCCCTAGAATCAATCGGGTAACTGTCAGACAGGGCTGGAGTAAGATCCGGCCCTCTTGCCGTGTTCACGTTTTACCTGCAAATAGAGACAAAAATGGAGTGGACCCGAGGGGACTCGAACCCCTGGCCTCCGCCATGCGAGGGCGGCGCTCTCCCGACTGAGCTACGGGCCCCTGGAGCCTCAGCAATCCTAGCAGCCGGACCCCGGATTGCAAGGCAAGGAGCTAAGGGTGTGGTGACGCCTTCGTCGGCGTTTGTCGTGCTGCAGCCGACGATAGTGTACGCGGACGTGCAAGGATCTTCTGGAGCTTTGGCACCTGAGTCCTAGTACCGGAATTGGCTGCCTGTGCTAATTCCGGTACCGAAATAGCCTGGTACCCAGTATCTTAGAGATATGGAAGAGAACAGGCGCTCCACCTACAGGATCTCTGAAGCCGCCCGCGAGCTCGGTATCTCTATCGAGTGGCTAAGGAAGGGCGAGGCGCGAGGTTTCTTCCCTCCCGCACTACGCGACCGCAATGGCCACCGATACTACACAGAAGAAGACATCGAGCGCATGCGCAACAGGCCACGTCCCGCAGGAGCAAGGAATCCGCCAGAGGGTCTCCCGAAGTAAGTGACGGCGAATCCAGCCGTTTCGGAACGGCCGTGGAGTGATGTGAGAAGGTGAGCGACTCTCCATGAGAGAGAAGATCACACAAACCAGGGGGTGAATGGAAGGCGCTTGGATTTCGACACTAGAAAGGACAGCGCCAAAGTCCGATCCGCTCGCGGGATGCACCCCGTCTCCAATCCTTCGGCAACGGAGCGTGTGCCCTCGGAGACTGGCTCGAAAGATGGGACGTTCACGGTCCCACCCGGCTCGAGGAAGGCGGTCCTGGTGCACCTGGCGCGTGAGGCCTGGCGCGCAGGACTGCTAGATCCCAAGGTCCTTGGCGAGGTCCGAGGCAGGGATGTTGACGAAGCCGGCTTGCAAAGAGCACTCTACCGCTCCTCCATGGGTGAGATCGAGTACCTCCTCGCCCCAATCCTCAAGGGCAGGCGTGTGATCGTCGAGGGGCGTCTCCCCGATACGGGACGATACGCCCTCGTGCGCCTCGGTGCCGATGTCGAGGAACTGAGACCCGAGAACGAGGAGCGCTATATAGACATGACGCCGGTGATCTTCGTCTTCGCAGCCGTCGCTATGGCTGCGCGATTCGTAAGCCTCGGCCTCGACGACCAGAGCATGTACATCCTGTCGGGCCTTGCCTTCGCCCTGCTGTATGGCTTACGTCCCTTCATCTCCAAGTTGCAACGCCCCAAAGACAGATGAAGGGTGTTCGGCGAAAGGAGTAGCATGCAGAAGCGACCGTCGAAGAGCTCCTCACGAGGTAGGGAGGGGGCTCATGATGTGCTCGGCCCGCGCGAGCTCAACCGCGCCACGTTGGAGCGGCAATTGCTGCTACGTCGCCGAAAGCTGTCCGCCGTCGAGGCGATCGAACACCTGGTCGGCATGCAGGCACAGGCCCCCGCTCCGCCTTACGTCGGCCTGTGGACGCGTCTGGAGGACTTCCATCCCGACGATCTGAAACGCCTGATCCTGGAGCGACGCGCGGTGCGCATCGCGCTGATGCGCAACACCGTGCATCTGGTCAGCGCCCGCGACTGTCTCGCGATGCGCCCCTTGATGCAACCAGTATTCGACCGCACCCTGTACAGTACTCGCGCCAACCGCGCTAACCTCGAGGGAGTAGACATCGAAGCGCTCGTCGCCGCTGGCCGTGCGCTTCTCGAGGAAAGGCCACGCACCGCAAAGGAGCTAGGGAAGCTGCTGCAAGAGCAGTGGCCGGAACACGACCCCGCATCCCTCGCCCGCGCTATTCGCCACCTGGTACCTCTGGTCCAGGTCCCTCCCCGGGGCCTCTGGGGGAAGAGCGGGCCAGCCGCCCACACCACAGCGGAGGCCTGGCTCGGTCGCCCGCTAGACCCAGCCTCTTCCCTCGAGGAGACGATCTTGCGCTACCTTGGGGCGTTCGGCCCTGCCACCGTCAAGGACGTACAGACCTGGTCGGGCCTGACCAGGCTTGGCGAGGTGATCGAACGTGTCCGGCCGCGCTTTCGCATCTTCCGCGACGAGCGGGGGAAAGAACTCTTCGATGTGCCCGACGCCCCAATGCCCGACCCTGACACACCGGCTCTGCCGCGCTTCTTACCCGAGTTCGACAATCTGATCCTCTCTCACGCCGATCGCACCCGCGTCATCGCCGAGGAGTACCGCAAAGCGATCGCCTCGAAGAACGGCATGGTTCCTGCCTCCGTGCTCGTCGACGGTTTTGTCCGCGGGACTTGGAAGACCGAGCGGAGCCGTGGTAAGGCTACCCTCGAGGTCAAACCTTTCGAGCCCCTGGCCAAAGAGGATCGCGACGCCCTGGCCGAGGAGGGAGAGCAGCTCATCCGTTTTACAGGCGCCGGGTCCTACGAGATCCGGTTCGCCGAGCCCTGGAAGATCCACGGGACGTGGGACCATAGCCGGACCGGACACTAACCCTCGTCGACGGCGTACTCCAGAACATCATTTTGATTGATACATCGGCTATAATTATCCCTACGGATAGGGAGTCCTTCGAGCGCCTCATGGAGAACCTACACCGCAAAGAGCATGAGACCAGCGCGACGATCGCCGAATCGGGCGGCCTGGCGGTGCGAATCATGCTGCACCATCCCACGAAGGTTATTGGTCGTGGGTGCGCGCTTCATTGGCTGAGCGACGCCCTCCATTCACGCCAGCTCATCCTGATCTCTGCACCATCGGACCGGTTATAGTAGCTGTGGTGGATGCCACCGAAGAACTCGAACGAGGCCGTGAGTCCTACGTGAGGCGGGCGTGGATGGATGCCTACGAGTCTCTGTCACGCGCCGATCAGGCGTCTTCGCTCGGGGCGGAGGATCTCGAACTGCTGGCGACGTCGGCCTACATGCTCGGCCGCGATGACGACATGAGCGGCCTGGAGCGTGCCTATCATGTTTACCTCGACGCTGGCGAAGCATTGCGTGCCGCCCGCTGCGCGGGCTGGGTGGGCATGCATCTCTCCACCCGTGGAGAGATGGGCCGTGGGACAGGATGGCTGGGCCGCGCGCAGCGGCTGGTCGAACGCGAGGGGGGTGAGTGCGTCGAGCAGGGCTATCTGAAGTTGCCGCTCATGTTTCAGCAGGAGGCTGCCGGTGACTACGAGGCCGCTTCCGCTATCGCCGCCGAAGCCGCTGAGATCGGCGAGCGTTTCCGCGATGCTGACCTGTTCGCCCTGGCCGTTCAGGCGCAGGGCATCTTCCTGATCAAACACGGGCGGGTCGAGGAGGGTCTCGGGATGCTTGACGAGGCGATGGTGGCGGTCACGGAAGGGGAGCTCTCGCCGATCGTCGGCGGTCTGGTGTATTGCGGCGTGATCCTGGGCTGCCAGGACGCGTACGAGCTGCGCCGCGCACAGGAGTGGACCGCCGCCCTCACGCGGTGGTGCAGAGAGCAACCAGACATGGTGGCATTCACAGGTACGTGCATGGTGCATCGCGCCGAGGTCATGCAACTTCACGGTGCGTGGGGGGACGCGATCGAGGAGGCGCGGCGGGCCGGCGAGCGTTGCGCTCAGGCGATGAATCGGGCGGCCGCCGCCCAGGCCGACTACTGGCAAGGAGAGATCCATCGTCTAAGGGGCGAGTTCGCCCCAGCCGAGGAAGCGTACCGGAACGCGAGCCGAGGTGGGTTGGAGCCCCAGCCGGGCCTGGCCCTGTTGCGTCTGGCCCAGGGAGACTCCGGGGCCGCGAGCGCCACGATCCGCCGGGTGCTGGGCGAGACCACCGAGCTGCCTGGGCGCGCGAGGTTGCTGCCCGCATACGTAGAGATCATGCTGGCCGCAGGCGATGTTCAGGAGGCTCGCGACGCCTGCCACGAGCTCGGGGAGATCACCGTAGGCTACCCGAGCACCATGCTGGATGCGATGTTTGAGTATGCCCGGGGAACGGTGGCCCTTGCCAGTGGCGACGCCCGGGGCGCCCTGGTTGGGCTGCGTCGTGCGGTAGAGGCGTGGCAGGATCTCGAGGTGCCTTACGAGACGGCCCGCACGCGGGTGCTCCTCGGAATAGCCTGCCGCGCTATGGGCGACGAGGACACAGCCAAGTTGGAACTCGAGGCTGCCCGCGGCGTTTTCGCGCAGTTGGGTGCGGCGCCGGATCTCGCCCGCGTCGATTTGCCAACCGGGCGCACCACCCCCGCCGATACAGATGGGCTGACACCTCGCGAACTGCAGGTGCTGCGTCTGGTTGCAGCCGGCGAGACTAATAAGGCTATCGCCGACGAACTGACCCTTAGCGGGAGGACGGTGGACCGGCACGTGAGCAACATATTCGCCAAGTTGGGTGTGTCATCACGCGCCGCGGCCACAGCATACGCGTACAAGCGCCAGCTCTTCTGAGCGCCCTCGTGGGTAGAACTACCCACGCCACCGGGTGGCGGAAGTTGGGTAGTTACCCCGATGCGCGGCCTCCCCGTCAGGTGCAGACTTTCGGTAGCACAATCCTGCACCGGCGACGAGGAGACACCGATGAACTACAGCCTGGCGTACCGGATCGGCTTCCACTTTCGAGGCACCGAAACCCGTCGAGCTGCTGACGAAGCCCGAAGAGCGCTGGTACCGGTCCATTCGCAAATGACCGGACCAGAGTCGTGACCGGATCCCTCACCAGAGACGAGGAGGCTGCAGTGGACGGCCAGCCCGACGTGAATGACCGCGCCCGGCTGCTAGTCGCCAATTCGGAGTATTTCGAAACAGTGATAATCGACGGCGGTCAGGCAGGACTCGCCACCGGTTACCACCTGGCAAAGCGGGACCTACCATTCGTGATCCTGGACGCCAACCAGCGGATCGGGGACTCCTGGCGCAAGCGATGGGATTCGCTGCGCCTGTTCACCCCCGCCCGGTACTCGGGGCTGCCGGGCATGCCTTTCCCAGCACCCCGCGCGTCGTATCCCACGAAAGACGGTGTGGCCGATTACCTCGAAGCCTACGCGGCGCGCTTCGAGCTGCCGGTACAAACCGGTATCGGGGTGGACGGGCTCTCCAGGGAAGGGTTCCGGTACGTCCTTGCGGCCGGCGAGCAACGGTTCGAGACCGCCAACGTGGTGGTAGCATCGGGCACCTACCAGGCACAGAGGGTACCAGCCTTCGCGGCGCAGCTGAATCCCTCGATCCTACAACTGGAATCTACCGAGTACCAGGATCCCTCCCAGCTGCGGGAGGGTGGCGTCCTGGTCGTGGGCGCAGGCAACTCTGGGGCAGAGATCGCCCACGAGGTGTCCCGTACTCACCCGACCTGGCTTTCGGGCAGGGACACCGGGCACATCCCCATCCGTACCGGGACAGGGTGGGACCGGCTGCTCACGCCCCCGTTCTGGTTCTTCGCCTCGCACGTGCTCACCACGAGGACGCCGATCGGCCGGAAGGTTCGACCGAAAGCCCTGACCATCGCCGCGCCGCTCGAACGGGTGAGGCCGAAGGAGCTCGCCGCCGCCGGGATCGAGCGCGTACCGAGAACGGCCGGTGTGCGAGATGGGTTCCCGACCTTGGAGGACGGGCGCGTCATGGAGGTGTCGAACGTGATCTGGTGCACGGGTTTCCAGCCAGACTTCGGGTGGATCGACCTTCCGGTGTTCGGCGAGAGCGGAGAGCCAATGCACGAACGGGGCGTCGTGGAGAGCGAGCCCGGTCTGTACTTCGTAGGTCGCTTTTCCAATTCGCGTTCACGTCCTCGCTGATCGGTGGTGTGGGCAGGGACGCCGAGCACATCGCGCAGCACCTCGCCTCGCGCCAACGAAACGACCGATCGCCGGCCTACACGCGCGAAAGGAAGCACAGATGACGTTCACGCTAGGAAAGATCAACCCCAACGTTCTTCCCGCGGAAGTGGCCCTATGGGATGCCATACCCCTGCTGTACGGCCTTATGAACGATGCGGCCTTCCTGGCCTCGCAAGTTCTACCTCTCGTGGATGAAACGGCAGAGGATTGGTATGTAGCCCATCGCCACGATTTCCCGGATGGATCCTACTCCCTGCAAATCTTCGTCTGGCCTCCGGGCTCTAGGACCAGGATCCACGACCATTCCTCCTGGGGGGGATTCTTCTGCGCGGTCGGGTCTGTGCTAGAAGAGCGCTACGAGCGCCTCGATAACGGCTCGATGCCCGATCACGCCCGTTTGAAGAAGCTCTGGCGGCTCGATTGGAGCAGGGAAGATGGGATCTCGACCGTGCTGCCGTACGAGGGGGGCATTCACCGCGTTGGCAACCCGACCGAAGAACCGGCCGTCTCTGTGCACCTTTACGGTCCCCGGCTAGGGGAGATAGACGGGCGGGACTACGACCCTTCCCAAGACTACGTCTGCGACCGGCCGCACGATCGATGGGATCAGAACACGTAAACAGACAGGAGAGACTTCGCGGTGAGGCACTCGCCCACACCGCGTATCGTGGCTCTCTACTCCCGGATACGCCGTATCGCTGCTCGCACCCGCTGCCAAATGGTGGGCTCCTCTGCAATTACTTCGGGACTCGGCTTTACCCCCTCCACGAAGCCTGCCGCCACTAGCCCAACTACCGCCTCCAATACGGCATGCGACGCGGACGCTTCGTATGTAGCCAGGTACTCCGACGTGAGATCCCGCAAGGTGTGCTCCCCGTCGAGGCGCTGCCACACGAACCAGCCGGCGGGGGAGAGGCGATGGTTGGTATCGCGCCTGGCGTCCTTGAGGGTCGTGATGGTCTCTCCGGTTATAGTGGTGCGATGGTGCACCTCTATCCCGCGTACCCGGCGCGGGCGATCGCGCATCCGCACGAGCTCGAGCATACGCTCGCGCGTTCGCCGATCCTCGCCAAGGACCTCCAGCAGATCCGTCCGACGCAGCGCGAGCAATGTGCACGGCTCGATGGCTCTCACCGTGGCGTTGCGTGGTCCGTCGGTGAGCAGGGCTGCCTCCCCGAAGAGGGAGCCGGGACCAAGCGTGGCCAGAATGCGTTCGTCACTCTGGGCTCCACTCGTGACCACCTCTACACGACCGCTTCGGAGTACGTAGCACTCTTCGCCGGCTTCGCCCTGGCGGATGATAGTCTCTCCAGTGGGGACCTCCAGACGCCCGAGCCGGGCTGCGAGGCGCCGCAGCCGCTCGCCGTCCAACGTAGAGAAGGGACTTGCCTGCTTGAGCAACTTCGTTACCAACAGGTCATCTGCCAGCTTCTCGAAGGCTGAGCGGCCTTCGGGATGTGCGTCGAGTGCCAGGCGGAGGTCTGCTGCTCGCAGGCCTAGCAAGAGGAGAGGCTCGACGGCCGCCACCGTGGCCTGCCGCCTGCTTCCGGCCTCGAGCAGGGATAGTTCGCCGAACAGCTCCCCAGGCCCTAGCGTCGCCAGAGGAACGATGCCTGAGGGCCCGATCGTCGATGCCTCGGCCCGACCTTCCACGATCATATAGAGCCGGTCGTCTGTAGAACCCTCTAGCACTACCCTATCTGCAGACCGGAAGCGCTCCTCCGTCAAGCGTGAAGCCAAGTCTTCCAGCACCGGATCGGGCAGGTGGGAGAAAGCCGGTACGCCTGCAAGGAGTTCCAGGCGCCTCCTGGGTGAGACGGTCCTATCCTCCGGTCCCGGTTCCTTCACGGCGGCCACAAACCTCTTCGAACCTCCGACGTTACTTGCCAGAGATCATTTAACACCAGCCCGCGCTCGGATCAAGACGGAGCGGGTCGTGCCAGGCATGCAGGAGAAGATTGCAAGGGCCCTGGAGTAAGCACAGCGGTGGATTGTGATGTTAACAGGCCTGGCCGCAGTCGCAAAGAGACCTCGTAACCGGCTGGCTAATCCGCGTTGGTCACTGCGGTCTGGGTTCACGGGGCTCGGTACATCTCCCCGGCGCGCAAGTCGCAGCGCTCGCCGATCGCCTCCAGAGTTTTGGCCGACATCGGCGGGAAATCCGGTAGCTGCATAGTAAATGCCTCTCGTGTCCGGGTTCAGAGAGTGCAGAATATACATGAGGTTGGCGACAGGCTTCCGTACGCGGCATCATTATCTACCTGGTTCGGATGCTGGCCATACTTGAGGAACGAACAATGAAAATCGGTTCCATCGTTATACGTTGTTACGAATTCGACAGAATGCTGGCGTT
>DATDKO010000453.1:0-3236 GCA_036519935.1 Rubrobacter sp.
TGCACAACTTGAGGCAGATATCCCGGACGCAGGCAGCGCGGCGGGCCGCATGAGTACGAAGGAGTCTGAAGGCGCTGCTTGAAGCGCTTTCCGGGAGTTTTGCCCATGGATATGGGCATTTCGCACCAAGAACTAGTACTATATATGGTTTTCTATCCGCCTGGTCCTGCATAGCACTTTGAGACTGTGCTAGGATCACGTTCCTACCTTAGGAGGGCGGGAACCTACGAAACATACGCTGCGACAACCGCAGATAACCGATCCCGCGACCGGCGGCAAGGGAGCGCAAAGACGTGCCGGCGCAACGCCAGGCACCCCTGACGTACGGCTGCCTTACAGTCCGGGCCTGGACGGCTTGCGCGCGTTCGCCGTCATCGCCGTACTCCTTTACCATGCGGACCTGGCCTGGATCCCTGGCGGCTTCCTGGGGGTTGAGGTCTTCTTCGTTATCAGCGGGTACCTGATCACGGCGCTGCTGCTCGCGGAGTGGCGCCAGAGGGGTCGCATCGACCTGAAGACCTTCTGGCTGCGGCGCGCGAGGAGGCTTCTGCCCGCGCTCTACGTGTTGCTCGTGGCCACCTTGGCCTTCGCCGTGGTCTTCCTGCCCGGTGAGATAGCGGGACTGCGCGGCGACGTGCTGGCTGCTTTGGGGTACGTGACCAACTGGTATCTGATCTTCGGCCAGGAGTCTTATTTCGAGGCCGTCGGACGTCCTTCGCTGCTACAACATCTGTGGTCGCTCGCCGTCGAAGAGCAGTTCTACCTGATCTGGCCTCCTATTCTCGCCCTCGGGCTCTGTATCGGGGCGACGCGCCTCAGGCGACGGCGCGTGCTGACCGTCGTGATCTTTGGCGCCGTGGCATCGGCGATGGCCATGGCGCTCCTGTACATGCCCGGCGTGGACCCATCCAGGATATACTACGGAACAGACACGCGTGCTACAGGGTTGCTTTGTGGGGCCGCGCTCGCCTTTCTGTGGTCGCCGGGCGATAAGTACCGTCCTTCGGAGGCCCGCCATCACAGGCTCGGGCTTCCGGGTCGGTCCCGGTTCAGGCGTCGCTGGGGGTGGACAGCCCCACTCCTGCTGGACATCGTCGGTTTCGCCGCGTTGTGGGCCCTGGTCTGGTTCTGTGTCAACCTCGGTGAGTTCCAACCCTTCCTCTACAGTGGCGGGTTCGCGCTGGTCGGGATCGCGACGACGGCGACGATCATGGCCGTCGTCCACCCGCATTCAGTCATAGGTTCGCGCTTTCTCGGGTCGGCCCCGCTGCGCTGGGTCGGGGTGCGCTCTTACGGCATCTACCTCTGGCACTGGCCGGTTTTCATGGTGACCCGCCCTGACCTCGACGTGCCGATCGACGGGTTGCCCCTGCTCGCGCTGCGCCTGGGCGCTACGTTCGTGCTGGCGGACCTCTCCTACCGCTACATCGAGACACCGATACGCCGCGGCGCCCTGGGACGGGCCTGGAGGACGCTCCGCGAGGCGCAGGGACCGCTGCGCCGGCGGCTCCGCCTTCAGTGGGCCGGGGTCCTCGTGCCCATTTTGGCCTCCTGCGCGCTTCTCGGCGTAGCCGTGGCCCAGGCAGAACCGCCTGAGAAACCCTCCTATCTAGCCTCCATGAAATCCGTACATACAGTGGAACAATCGCACCATGCGTCCTCCACGGCCGGGATAGTGAGTTCCCGTAAGGATGGGCCATCTCTCGAGCAAGAAGGCCAGGAGCAGGTCAAGGCACAGACGGCGGCGAAGAAGACCTGGAATAGCGGGCGAACAGGTTCTTCCGCGTTTACCGGCTCTGTGAGCGCCATCGGTGACTCGGTAATGCTCGGCGCCGTCGAAGGACTGCAGAAAGACATACACGGGCTCACGGTCGTTGACGCGGAGGTCGGCCTACAGGTCTATGCCGCTACCGACACTCTGAGATACCGTCGTTCCTTGGGGCAACTTGGGGACGTGGTGATCGTGCACCTCGGTAACAACGGTACGTTCACCAAAGGGCAGTTCGACGAGATCATGCGGACACTCTCCGGCGTAGACAGGGTCGTATTCGTCAACGTGGCAGTCCCCCGCGCCTGGGAGGAGCCGAACAACGAGGTGATCGCAGAAGGGGTGGAAAGATACCCCAACGCCGTGCTCGTCGACTGGCACTCGGCTAGCGCGGACCGGCCTGAGATCTTCTACAAGGACGGCTACCATCTCCGTCCCGGAGGCCAACGGCTCTACGCCGACTTGATCTCATCGTACCTCCCCGAAGAGTAGACCGTGATCTAAAGTTCTTCCCTCTCCCCGAGGCGCCGCTCCAGGTAGGCGACGCGCTCCTCCAACTCGGCGATTCGCCGGTTCTTGGCCAGGCATTTCTCCCGCCAGCGGTTCCTGATCCTCTTCTCGAACTGGACCGAGCTCTTCAGAACCTGCTTGTACTCGGCCTCGACCCTGGCACGTTCTTCCTCTATTCGCCCCTCCACGTCCCCATACACCGCTAGTGTAGTCGCTGGCCCACGAAAGACCGGGGCCTATTGCGGCCCCGGTTCACCTCTGACGCGTGCTACGCGGTCGCCTAACCGTCTGAGGTACCCTCGCCCGTACCTTCGTCGCCGGCTTCGATCTGGATGCGCTTCGGCTCCTGTACGGCCGCCGCGCCTGAGACTCTTACCTCGAGCACACCGCCGTCGAAACGGGCACTGATCTTGCTCTCATCAACACCCTGCGGCAACGTCATGCTCCTCCTGAAGGAACCATAGCGCCGCTCCCGCACGTAATAGCCAGAACCTTCACGCTGCTCCTCGGCTTTGCGCTCCCCGGAGATGGTCAGTACCCCATCGTGCAACGTGATGTCTACGTCCTCCGGCTTCACACCGGGCAACTCCGCCCTGATGACGATGTCCCCGTCTTCTTGCAGTACGTCGAGCACCGGCGCCCACCGGGTCGGCTCGTCCGGCTGCTGCCTCCCACCCCTGCGGGAGAGGCCGCCGAATACCTCGTCGAACATGCGGTTCATCTCGCTCTGCATGTCGTAGAAACCGCGGTAAGGTCTCATGGTCATCTCGACTACCTCCTTACTCTCGCCGGCTCCCTACTAGAGCCACCCCTTTCGACTGCCCTATTCACCGAACTGCCAAGCCATGTCTGGACCGGCTACTGTCTGTGGCTGATACCGAAGCTGGGCCTCTCGGTGTCCCAGAACAGGATTACGCCGTGCTCCCCCATCACGTCCGACACCCCGACGAGGTGCCAA
>DATDKO010000454.1:0-3799 GCA_036519935.1 Rubrobacter sp.
CCAGCCCGTCATAGCGTAGGTCTTCGAGAAGCCGTCGAGTATGATCGTCCGCCCGTCAGGGCCGAGTCCGGGCTCCGAGGCGATGCTGGCGAACTCATCCGTGTAGAGCAGCCGGGAGTAGATCTCATCGCTCAAGATGTAGACGTCGGGGCGTTCGCGCAGGATGTCGGCGAGCCCGGCGATGTCATCGGCCGTGAGCACGCCGCCCGTCGGGTTGGCCGGGGAGTTGAGGATCACCAGCCTGGTGCGTTCGCTGAGGCCCGCTCTGAACTCGTCGAGGTCGAAGCGGAACCCGTTCTCCTGGCGCAGAGGTACGAAGACGGGCCTCCCGCCGACGAAGTTCACCATCGACTCGTAGATCGGGAACGCTGGGTTGGGCAGCAGCACCTCCTCTTCCTCCTCGACGAGCGCCAGGATGGTGAAGAACATTATCGGCTTCCCGCCAGGCGTGACTACTACCTGTTCGGGACCGACGTCTATGCCCCTGCTACGCGCGACGTCAACGGCGATAGCCTCGCGCAGCTCTGGTATTCCGGCGGTGGGGGTGTAGTGGGTGTGCCCCTCGCGCAGGGCTTTGCAACCGGCCTCGACTACGTGGGGCGGCGTATCGAAGTCGGGTTCGCCGATCTCGAGGTGGATGATCTCACGCCCCTCCGCCTCCAGGGCCTTCGCTTTCGCCAGGACCGAAAAAGCCGTCTCCGTCCCCAGACGCTCCATCCGCCTCGCCAGTTTCACACCGTCCTCCGCTCGATCGAGTCCAGGCAAGCTCCCGCATTACACCACAGTACAGCAGCATGAAAAGAAGGCCGTCGGATACGGCGATGCGCCTGCGGTCTCTGAGGCGTCTGATCCAGGCCCGGTCCTGGCACGTACCTATTGTTGCCTATATTTTGCGCCGCTGTCACCGATATGTAACAGAAGTGGTGTAGAAGGGTATGGAGCGTGCCTTTGGTAGATGGAGGACCCGAATGATAAACGTTTGTATCGAGGTAGATTCCGGCAAGGCCAGCCCCACGACGTTATTCGTGAAGGCCGACAGCATCCTGCGGGCCCTCGAGGTGGCTGAGGAACAGAACCCTGGTTGCGCCCTGAACGTGGTGTTCCCTCTCGACCCTGATACTTTCTTTGTTCGAGATGCCTCGGAAGGGGTCGAAGCCGAGAAAGCAGCTTAACTTGCCAGATCTGTTGAAAAACTCATTGGTCTGTTCATTGTAATCTCCTGCGACGGGGTTGCACGAGGCGCATCCCGTGGTGGGCAGACTTGACCTCCAGATCGATCTAACACCGCACCGGAAAGTCACTCCCTCCGCTGGTCAGCTTTTCAAGTAAATTAAGTTTATACTTGACATATTATATAAAGATCGTATAGACTGCGTTGCAGACAACGACAACGACTCTTGAGGAGGTACAATCACCGTGCTCCTGCGCGACCTGCTGGCCGTCTGCGTGGCGCCCAAGATCATAGGGGCAGGCATCGAGGCTGTTGGCGACCTCGGCATCAGGGAGCTTACCCAGGCCCTGATCATAACCGACACGGTAGTCACCCCTCACGGTGTCGACCTCATCCTCGAAGGCCGGATCGAGTACCCGGACGACCCTGCCGATGATCGTTGAAAGCAAGAGCGTATAGGATGCGTTACGGCATCGTAATGTCCAACCTGGATGATTACGCTGACGCCCGCCTGGCGATCCGCCTGGCTCAAGCGGCCGAGGAGGCCGGGTGGGAGGCCTTCTTCGTGTGGGATCACCTCGGCTTCGCATGGGGTTCGCCCTCGTCCGACCCTTGGATCAGCTTGTCCGCCCTCGCGGTCTCCACCACCCATCTCAAGCTGGGAACCGCCATCACCCCGCTGGCACGGCGCCGCCCGCAGGTAGTGGCCAACGCTTTGGGAAGCCTGGATCTCCTCAGCGGTGGGCGAATGATTTTCGGAGCTGGGCTCGGGGGGGTGCCGGAGGAGTTTACTGCTTTCGGTGAGCCGGGCGCTGCGAAGGAGCGTGCTGGAATGCTCGATGAGGGGCTTGCGGTCCTGGACAGGCTCTGGTCGGGCGAGATGGTGACGCACCACGGGCAACACTACGACGTTGAGAATGTATCCCTGGCGCCGCTCCCGTTCCAGCATCCGCGCATCCCGATCTGGATAGGCGGCGAGAGCCCTCCCGCTCTGCGCCGTGCCGCCCGCTGGGATGGTTGGCTCGCGCCCGCCACAAGCTCTGACGGAACCCCGATCATGGACAAGGACCCCGGGCGCATCGCCGAGATGGTAGCCGAGATCCGGCGGCACAGGACGACGGACACGCCCTTCGCGGTAGCCGTCGACGGGTACTCCGACCCCGGTGATCCCACGTTACCGCGCGCCTATCAGGTCGCAGGAGCGACCTGGTGGTTGGAGAGCATCCACGGCATGCGTGGCTCGCTCGACGAGATGATTGCGCGGGTGGAAGCGGGACCCCCGTCGCCGAGGTGAGAGTTCGATGCAGGCCAGGTACGTTCTGACGTAAGGATCACAGTAGGTGCAACGGTGACGCAATAAGTGATTGCCGAACCGGCAAAAGGTAAGGGCCACAAGTAGATCTTGGTGTCCTACCGGTATTGAAAGGAGAGAGAATGCGAGCGATAGCCGAAGAGACGTTTGGTGGGCCAATAGCCCTGATGGACTTGCCGACTCCTGAGATTGGGGCCGGTGAGGTCTTGATCCGTGTTCGGGCCGCTGGGGTCAACCCCTTCGACTGGAAAGTCGCCGACGGAGCACTCGAGGATCAGATGAGGCACCGCTTCCCCCTGATCCCGGGCTTTGACGCTGCCGGAGTGATCGAGAGCGTTGGTGCCGATGTCACAGAATTCGCTGAAGGAGACGAGGTATACGGGTACTTGTTCAAGCCGGTGATTGGTGCCGGCACTTACGCGGAGTATGTCAGTGCTCCAGCAACCATCGTCGCCCAGAAACCGGTGACGGTCGGCTTCGCCGAGGCGGCGGCCCTACCCACGCCGGGGCTCACGGCCATGGACCTTGTAAACGCGGTGGACGTCAGGGAAGGCGAAACCATTCTTATCGTGGGGGCAACCGGCGGCGTCGGCGCGTACGCGACCCAGCTGGCGGCCAGACGCGGCGCCCACATCATCGCCACCGCACGCCGAACCAACGAGGCGTTCGTGCGGGAGCTGGGAGCAGCGGAGACGATCGACCACACCACGGAGGATCTCATCGACGCCGTCCGAATGGCTCACCCGGGCGGTATAGATGCGGTCATCGATGTGGCAAGTGACCGCAAAGCACTCGGCCGCATATCCACGCTCGTGAAAAACGGTGGGCGGCTCGCGTCATCGGTCTACGCCGCCGACGTGGAGGGGCTTGCGAGGCGTGGCATCGAGGCGACGAACGTTAGCATGCAGCCCGACGCCCGGCGGTTGGAGAAGCTCTCGCGGATGGTCGACGCTGGAGAGCTCTCCGTGACGCTAGATGGCACCTTCCCGCTCGAGAAAGCGCCTGAGGCGCTTGAAGAAAGGAGGACCGGGCACGTACGTGGCAAGATCGTATTGCTCATCCATTGAGGAGCGGTAAAGCTCGTGCAGGCTTCTCGAGGGACGGGTGCTAGACTGGCCCCTATGAAGCATGCCGTTACCGCCCGCGCAGATATCGTTGGCAGCCTCTTGAGACCTCAGGAACTGCTGGAGGCACGCGAAAGCTACGCCGCAGGCGGGTTCTCCGCGGCCGAGTTCAAGCTAATCGAAGACGGGGCTGTGGACTGGGCTATCGGTCTGCAGGAGCGGGCAGGCCTTCCTGTTGTCACGGACGGTGAG
>DATDKO010000455.1:0-4735 GCA_036519935.1 Rubrobacter sp.
CCTCCTACGACGAGGAGCGCCATTATGTACCGAACTTAGCGGATGCGCCACATCGTAGGCCGACACGCCCCCTATTCACCAAAGTGCGTGGAAGGGGGATTCTCGGAAGTTCGGCCTTCGCCTAAGGAGCGAAGCAATTCTCTCACGATTAGCCAAGTTAGCTGCCGGGTACAGGGCCTCTAACAAACTCTCAAGGAGGTAGACCATATGAACGGTGGCAAGGGAATCTACGTGGGCGGAACCTTGATCTCGATCCTCATCTCGCTAGCGCTGTACTTCTCAGGCAAGCGTGAGACGGCGATCTTCGTAGGGCTGTGGGCTCCGACCATCCTCAACCTGGGCCAGAGCCTAATAGACGAAGAAGACCAAGACTAGGGTCACAAAAGGAGTGGAGCCTAGCAGCTGCGCTCTTCCCTTATTCAACGAAGTGCCTGGAAGTGGAATTCTGCGAACTTCCGCTTTACGGAGTTCTGAGAAGTTCGCGGTTACAAAGTCCAACCGCACAGCCCCGGTCCAGTAGCTATAGAACCACCCTCAGACCTCTTTGGACCCAAAACTGGTCCTTGGTGAATAAGATCGGGGCAAAGCCAGCTTCGCGAACGGTTGGTATCTAGCAAAGGATGCCCCCCGACGTGTTGTGCAAGCGGAGGGGAATCCTCTACTTCGCCGAGGGGCTCTTCTAGCATTATCGGCCAATTATGTTAAGGGGCGATGACGTTTTTGTATCGGTTAGGTTACAGAGCCAGGTATCCTTCGAACTTCGCCTAGAAACGGAGTTCTACGAAGTTCGCTTGCCTGTTGTAGGCTGCGTTTCCAGGAGAGCACGCGAAACCCGCACTATAGGCGGATCGACCCGCCGGTGGCTTGCACCTTTTTGTGCATTTTCGGCCGCGAACGTAACCGTTCACCGCAGATCGGGGATATCGAGCATATGCTACACCCAGGCTATCCGTGGTCGATCTTACGCGCAGTGTTCCCGTATCGGTCTCCCACACGAGAGGAGCCAAGATGGTGCGCGTTCTGGTGACGGTGGAGCCGAGGATGTACCGCGAGGCGCTAGCCCTCGCCGTGCAACGCAACCGCCCCCAGGCAGAGGTGATGCTCGTGCCCGAGGAGGTCATGGACGGGCAGGTTAAGGACTTCGCGCCCCACGTGCTCGTGCGAAACGACTCCGACGGGGCGGTCCCTGAGGGCCTGCTAGGGAGCGTGGTTTGCCGCATGGAGGTGCTCTACACGGACGGCATGGCCGCGCGGGTGAGCGTGGGCGCAAGCTCCTACACCATAGAGGACGTGAGCATGGAGGACCTCCTAGCGCTCGTGGACGAGGCCGAGGGACTGGTCTCGGGCTAATCTTGGGCTAGCCTCAAGTGGCAGGCCGGTCGGGCTCCGTGACCTCCTCTATGGTGATCCACTCTCTGAGAAGCGCCTCCCTTGAGGCCTCGGTGCGGGAGGAGACTCCCATCTTCTGGTAGATGTTGGCCAGGTGGCGCTTGACGGTGCCCTCGGCGAGGTGGGCGCTCGCGGCTATCTGGCGATTGGAGAGGCCCCTGGCCGCCAGAAGCAACAGCTCCAACTCCCTAGCGGAGAGCACGCCCTCCACCCCATCACGGCTCTCCTCTAGCATCGCCGGGGGCATCCCCACCACAGCATTTTTCGCTCGGGGATCGAAGACGGCAGCGCGCACGGCGGCCACGAGGTGCTCGGCAGAGGAGGTCTTCACCAGGAAGGCGCTCGCCCCGAGTTCCATCAGAGAGCGCACGTAGCGTGGCTCCTCGAACATAGTGACCACGATGACCTTGGGAGGGTGTGGGAGAGCTCGCATACGCCACAAAGACTCCTTGGCTCTCTCGAAGGGCATCTGCACCTGCATGATGACCACGTCGGGCTCAAGCTCGCCGACCAGGCGTAGGGCTTCTGAGTCGTTGGGGACCTCCCCGACCATTTCCACACCCCCGTAGGAGGCGAGGATGCCGGCTAGGCCCTGCCTGAACATAGTATGGTCATCAGCGAGCAGGACACTGATTTTTCTTGTGGGCTCAGGGGGCTTGTCCATCCCCTACCACTACCCTTCTGCCACGGCCCCAGGTGGGCAGTATAGCGCCTCTTCTCGCCATCGAGCATCTGCGTACCCTTTATTCACCCGAGTGCGTAGAAGAAGAATTCTCCGAAGTTGAACTTCCGCTATACGGCGTTCTCGGAAGTTCGCCCGGAGGAGTCGCGCCTTCTCTCAGGAGGGTGGCATCGGCGTGGCGCGGCTCAAGGAAAGTTCCTCCTCCGAGGCCAGGATGATCGCCGAGTGCGTACTCTGCACCCGCCTAAGCTGCGGCGCCGTCCACTCCTCGATCGCCTCCTCTATGGCCGCCGTCTTGACCACGAGCTGACGGGCGTCGACGAGCTCGGTCAACTGCTCCTGCTGCTCCAGGGCAGTATTCAGGTCAACCGGCCTCACCCAGTTGAAGGAGGCCCACACCGTGCGTCCTGCTCCAGCTTCTTCGATGAGCTGGCCGAGCTGCTCACCTCGTGTTCCTCCCAAGGGCTCTTCCTCCGCTCTCATCAGAAACCTCCTCTCCCGCTGTAAGCGCCTGGCTTCTAGGCCATTTCGCTGGAGGTCGGCGAGCAACTCCCCTTCCGAGTGTTCCTCGCCGGGGTAGAACTTGACCAACAGCCCGCCCCCAGCCTCACCCACCCGGAAGAAGGCCGCGTCCAGACGGTGGAGGATGTCTATGTTCTGGACTATGGCCAGCACGTTGTCAGGCACCCGCAAGAAGGAGTCCAGTTGCCCGACCAGTGTCCTGGGACGTTCGCTCCTCTTTAGGAAGTCCTCAAGAGCCTCCCGCCTTATGCGCCAGTGCTTGCCTACCTTAAGGCAAGGCAGCTTCCCCTCCTTGCACCACCTGTAGACGGTGGTCTCCTTTACCCCGATCATCCCAGCGACGTCCGTAGCCGCCAAAAGCTCCTTCTCTCGCGATGTGCCTTTGCCGTTTTGCATGCTCTCCTCATTCCCGCTTCTTCAGATGCGCTCGTTGGGGCCTAGTGTACCCGATCAGACCTGTCTTTAGTTGAAGTTGATCGGTTTTATTATATTTTACTTGACTTTAGTTAATTTTACCCTATCATGTCGTGGTAAGGCAAAGTTACCTAGCGCCGCGCAGAACGTGGCGAAGAAACGGGTCGCATGACCACGAGAGCCACCACCGACAACACCGGGGAGCCGCGCGTCCACAGACACGAGGGCGTGAAGGGCACCGAGACCAAGGCGGCCTTCAAGACCACGGAGCTGATCGTCTACGTGCTGGCCGTTCTCGGCGTGCTGATCGCGTCGATGATCGTCGACCAGAGCTTCGGTGCGGATCCCGCCTGGCGCTACGTGACCTACCTGACGGTCGGCTACATGATAAGCCGTGGGCTGGCGAAGGCCGGCTCCAGGGAGTCCTACCGAGACTAAGTGTCGGTAGCGACACCCCGACGACATCCAGAGACGCACGAAGGAGACACACCATGGAAAACGAGGAACGCACCAACCGGATCACCGAACGTGACGACGAGCTCAGGGTGCAGCGCACCGAGGAGGAGCTCGCCGCTGGAACCCGCGAAGTCGAGGCCGGCCAGGTCAGCGTCCGAAAGAACGTCCGCACAGACCGCGAGAGCATAGAGGTGCCCACGCGCCACGAAGAGGTCTCGGTGGAGCGTGTTCCGCTCTTGGGCGAAGCGTCTGAAGCGGAGATCGGCGAGGACGAGGTTAGCGTGCCGGTCACCGAAGAAGAGGTTGTGGTCTCCAAGAGGCCGGTCGTCAAGGAGGAAGTCCGCGTCCGTAAGGACGTGGTCTCCGACACCGAGGTCGTCGAGGAGGACGTAAGGCGCGAGGAGATAGAAATAGAGGACGAGACCTCTTCCCGCCGCGACATCTAACAGAACATTTAGAAGGGTCCTCGCGCCAGGGGATTTCACCAGAGGGGGCCGAGGCTACTATGTCCCGACCCCCTTACTCTTATTACTGTAGTTTCGTAACCATATTTAGTAGACCTATTTTGAGAAGGCTGGAAGAAATGATCCCATACATGGACCTAAACGAGCAGGTGGACGCGGACTTCACCCGAGCCAGGCGCCGCGCTCGCTTGCGAGCGGTGGTGGCCCGTATCCGAAGGGAGCACACCTCAAGCAGGTTGCTCTCCTTCGACGACGTCAGAAGAGAGCTTTCCGTTGCTAACAACCGCCTCCACCGGGGGACGAGGGTCGTAGAGGTGGGATCTTGGCTACAAGCGGGGTAGAAGAGAACGCGATGCGGCTTCTTGGCGCCTTCTACGACCTCTCGGGCGAGAAGCTCACGGAGCCGGCGTCGCTCGGCGGACCAGAGATACCAGGAAAGGGCGCGGCGCCGAGGGCCGATCTCGAGCCCGAGTCTACAGAGTGTGAGGTTGCGGCCAGGTACCTGGTCAACCAGGGATACATCACACCGGCCGATGCTACGTCCCGCTACGTGGTCACCGTCGCCGGCTTTGACAGGGTGCGAGAGATGCGCGGGATAGGCGGAGTTTGAGGTCCCTGCTCCACTTGGCGATTCTCCTCTTCGCAAAAGAATACAGCGCGAACGTGCAAAACCAACCAGAGGGAGGACAGCGTGGATAGTGGACCGAACCCAGCGGAGTCAAATGAGGCTTCCCACAAGCAGCGGCGGGAGGAGAATGCGCGGGGTCCGAAGGAGCAGCGGCGGGAGCGAGAGGAGGAGCGCCTGGAG
>DATDKO010000456.1:0-12998 GCA_036519935.1 Rubrobacter sp.
TTCTCGTCTCCAACTTGAGCAGTTGCCCTTCTCTACGCTCCGGATCTCAACCCCGACGAAGGGGTCTCTGGAAGCACCTCAAGTGCGTGGAGCTTAAGAACGTCTGCTGCCAGAGCCTCTGTGAGTTGAGGGTGGAGTTGCGCAGAGCCAATGAGCGTTTGAGACACAAGACTCACGTGATCCTCGGTTGCATCAGACAGCCCGGATTCGAGGTTTAGGAAACTGTGCAGGGATCAGAAAAAGAGGAGTACCACGAGAAGAGGGACGCTATTCAGGATCAGATCATGGTAGTTCAGCAGGACCTATCGAAGCTGGAGGACGTGAATACCGGGATGACAAGGATCGAGTTCCTTAGGCACCTGCTAATGTCCATGACTCCGGGCGTGTACCACACGTACTATGGATACGCTGGAACTGCCGGGGGAGAAGATAAACGTCATCTTGTTGTAACCGCCTATCCTGATCACCCTTCGTTCTTCACCTCCTCACGGGAGAGGTCAATGGTAGAGAGGCAAGAGTTCTATAGGAAAATGAATTTGTCGGTCAGGGTCCACGATGACGATCTGGAACTGGAGATAGCCACTCCAGCCATTTCCCAGTCTGCAGATCCTTCGTGAAAGCGCTGCGGGCGACGACGCGGTCGCAGCCGGCCTCCCGCGCGGCGATGGCCAGGTCTTTCTGAACGTGGGAGAGGAAGCCGACCGTAGGGACATCGCGGGTCGCTTCGTCGGACCTCACGCGCCGGAGGAGCGTGAGCGGCTCGAAGCGGGCGGAGTTTAGGTCGAGGACGAGCAGCTCGGGCGTGGACTCGCGCATGGCTTCGAGCAATCTCCTGGGGTTGCGGGGGAAAGCCGCCTCGATACCCAGTGTCGAGGCGGTCTCGGAGATCTTGCTCCTGAACAAAAGGTCTTCTACGCCAGCGAGGATTCTTCTCGTCACGTTCGCCTCCGTGTGCCAGAGAGTTGGGTAAGCTCGCACATTCTACCCGCAGGCGGTGCGGTATCCTATACGAGTGAAAAGATCGAAGGAACTTCGCGCCGGGCTAAGGCGTACAGGGGAGACACTATCCAACTTTACGCCTTTCTTGAGGCCTCGCCGAGGCGGACTGCTGCTGGCGTTCGGCGTGTTGCTACTGGAGACGGTGACGAGTCTCGCGCAGCCGTGGCCGCTCGCGCTGACCATCGACTACGTGCTTACCGACAACAAGCCGCTCCCTGACGCGGTGCCCGCTCCCCTGGCAGATAAGGCATTACTGCTCGCCGGGATAGCCTTCCTTATAGTTTTGATCTTCACGGTAACGAGGAGCGTCGCCTCATTCCGGCGCTACCTGCTCCAGAAGCTCGGGCAGGGAACCGTCTTCGATATGCGGGAGGCCCTTTACGCGAAGGTCCACGCCCTGGGACTCGACTACCACGGCAAGAAGCGCACAGGCGACACCATAACCCGCGTCACCAGCGACGTGAAAGAGGTGCGCACCATGCTGGTCGACTCGGTAGTCGAGGTGTTCTCCTCGATCATGATCCTGCTCGGGATGTTGGTGGTTATGCTCTGGCTCGACTGGCAACTAACCCTCCTCGCTCTCGTCACAGTACCCTTCCTCTTCCTCGCCGTCAGCCGCTACAGGAGGGCGCTCGTGCAGAGGATGCGCGTCGTGAGGACGAGGGAGGGCGCTATCGCCAGCGTCATGCAAGAGGCGATAATCGGCATAAGGGCCGTCAAGCTTTTCGCACGTGAGGATGACGAGATGGAGCGCTTCAGGAAGGAGAGCAGGGAGTCCCTCAGAGCCAGCGTGGACAGCGCGATGATAGAGGCCAAGTTCAGCACCGTCCTCGGGATAGTCGGGGGACTTGGCACGGCGCTTGTGGTTTACTTCGGGGCGAGGCAGGTTCTGGCAGGCGTCCTCTCTTTAGGAGACCTTACCGTCTTCGTGGCCTACCTAGCTCTGTTTCTCTCGCCCTTGTGGGCCCTGAGCCGGCAGGTGAACCAGATCGGCACTTCACTCGTCTCGGGCGAGCGAATCATAGATCTCCTGAACGCGGAGCCGACCGTGAAGGACCTTCCCGGAGCCCGTCCCGCGCCCCCCTTCGACGGCCGGGTTACCTTCGAGGGCGTGCGCTTCGCCTACGAGGACGAGGCTGGAGAGGTCCTGCGCGGCATGGACTTCGACGTCGAAGCGGGGAGCCGGGTCGCGCTCGTCGGGGTGAGCGGCGCGGGCAAGACCACCGTCACCAGCCTCATCGCCCGCCTCTACGACCCGCAGGAGGGAAGGGTCCTCATCGACGGCGAAGACGTCAAGGACTTCACCCTCAAGTCCTTGCGTGACTCAGTAACCTTCGTGCCGCAGGACCCCCTGCTCTTCAGGGCGTCGGTCGCCGAGAACATCGCCTACGGGAGGCCAGGGGCGGGCCGAGAAGAGATCGAGGCCATAGCAGAGCTCGCGGGGGCTGACGATTTTATCAGGGAGTTGCCAGAAGGCTACGACACCGTGCTCTCCGAGCGCGGTGAGAGTCTGAGCGGTGGACAGAGGCAGCGCATCTCCATCGCGCGGGCCATGCTCAGGGACACCCCTATTCTGATCCTGGACGAGCCCCAGTCCGGACTCGACGCCGAGGCCGCCGCCGCCGTCGAGGAGAGCTGGAGGGTCCTGACAGAAGGACACACCACCTTCGTCATCGCCCACGAGCTCAGGCTGGTCAGGAGCGTAGATTCGATCCTCGTGATCGAAGACGGCAGCGTCGCCGAGACAGGCACCCACGAAGACCTCGTCTCCTCGGACGGCCTCTACGCGAGGCTCTACTCTCTGCAAGAGCGCGACCCTGTGCAGCCGTAGAGGGGGTGAACCCTTGAGAGAGCTGCTGATCCTCAGCGTGGTTCTGACAGCCGTGGCGGTCGCGATCTACATCTCTTTCGCGTAACGGCTGCTACGCGCCGCGGGCGAACGCATCAGCGCCGCCAGGAATCCTCGTTGGCGGCGGCGTTGCCGTCGAGATCTCCGCCGAAGTAATAGGTGCCGGGGGTGGCCGGCAGGTAGGGTGGCTGGATGCCGTGCCCGGCGTGTGGATAATGGCGAGACTCGTCGCGGAAGGGCCGTTCGTGGCGCCCGAGACGGTTCAGTCGGCGTCGCCAGAGATGACGAGGACGGGACCGTTGGTGCGTTCGACCGGTATCTCGGCCCTTTCGAACTGCTCCGGCTTCGGCTGCAAGACATCGAAGGGGTTGGAGATCCAGGGCAGTGGTTTGCCGCGGAAGGTCCACGCCGGTTCGGAACCCACCGGAGATGGGAACACGAGCCCGCTTCCGACGTAGCTCACTACGGCCTCGAGATCTGGGAAGTGCGCCCCCAGGAGCAGGGCCAGCTCCCCACCGCGCGAGGTGCCGACCGCCCCGAGCCTGTCGCCACGCACCGAGGGCTGGTCCTGCAACCAACGGATCGCGCCCCGAAGTACTCGAGAGGGATGCCAGCGAGCCTGTCCGGCTGCGAGCCCATGTAGAAGTATGCCAGCGCGAGCGCGGCGAACCCGTGGCCAGCCAGGAGCGCAGCCTCCCGCAAGCCGCCGCGACGCCTGCTGCGGCGACCCGCAGGAACCCCCGCCGTGAGTAGCGCCGCCGGGGATAGGTTGTTTTGCCGCTCATGGTTCTCGGATAAGGCCCTCTGCGGTGCATCTGCGGCTGGGGCCCTACACCCGTTTTCCTCCTGGTCAAACCCTCTTCGTAGTCTACCGTAAGCGACTTCGGACGCAGAGTGGTGCACTAGTAGAGTAGACGTTTGTCCAGCACGTTCAGCAGCTCCTCGCCTGCGAGGTAACGGCGCAGGTTCTCGCAGAACAGGTCGGTTTGTGCGGTGTTGATCAGGGCAGGCACGACGTCCGTTGTGTGGGCGCTGACGATCACGTTGTCGAGCTCCCACAGGGGGCTCTCCTCAGGCAGAGGCTCGACCTCGAACACGTCGAGCGCCGCCCCTGAGAGATGGCCGCTCTGAAGGGCCTCGACGAGCACCGCCTCGTCGACCACGGAACCCCTTCCCACGTTGGCGAAGTACGCTCCCTGCTTGATGGCGGCTATCGCCTCAGCGTCGAGCAAGCGCCGCGTCTCGGGGGTACCTGGAAGCGTAATGGCGACGTAGTCAGCCTCGCCGAGTGCGGTGCGCAACTCCGCCGTCGGGTACAGTTCGTCGGCGTAGTCCCAGGCTTCGTCGTCCTCGCGCACCGTGCGCTTGACCCCGACGACGCGCATACCGAAGGGTCGAGCCCGCGCTGATATGGCGCGACCGATACTCCCCATTCCCACCACACACAGCGTCTTGTTCTCGAGGGTCCCTACTGCCCCCTGTCGCCAGACCTTCCCGGCCTTGTCAGCGCGGAGGTGGTCGAGTTCCTTGGCGTGCTGGAGCATGGCCATGAGCACGAACTCGGCGAGCGGACCCGAGTAGATGCCGCTAGCCGTCGTCACCACGACGTCCGTATCGCCCAGACCGGCTCTCTGTGCCACCTCTCCAGCCCCCGCCATACTTCCCTGCACCCACCGGAGCCCGGGTGCCACCTCTACCAGGTCCTCGACGTGACCGCCGGGGAAGTCGTAGAGGACCTCGGCCTCCCCCAGCATCGCCAGAAACGCCTCCTCGTCCTCGGGCGTTCTCTTCCACTCTTCCGGTCCAGCGTGGTCCCCGGGCCACCGTGGAGGCGGGACCAGATCCTCCCTGTAGAGCACCCGTAACCGCTCGTCCACCTCTCTTATGCGACGGACGTACTCTTCCTCGAAGTAAGTGGCTATGACGACCGTGGTCAAAGTGCCTCCTTCTCTAGTCAGCATTTCAGCACGCGCCCTGTCGGGCGCTTTCAGCATTTCAGCTAGTCGGCATGGTAGCGCGGTTCCTCGCTCCACGGAGCCTACCGAACCTTCTGCCGTTAAGTCGTTTCGCTAGGCGCAGTGAGGCTGAGATCTCACGGCGAAAGCTGAAAAGCCGCCTGGCGAAGCCTGGCGGCGTGCTGACATGCTACTCTTTTCCGTGTGGATGAGCTGCTGGATATGCTGGACGAGTCAGGGTTGCCTACAGGGGAGGTCGTTCCGAAGAGCGAGGCGCACCGGCTGGGTCTGTGGCACCGTTGTTTTCACTGTTGGATCTGCGGTTCCGACCCAGGAGGGTCCTACTTGCTCCTCCAGCGGCGCGCCGCTACGAAAGATACCTGGCCTGGCTACCTCGACGTCACCGCCGCGGGGCATCTTGCGGCAGGGGAGGAGACGCTGGACGGTTTGCGGGAGGTCGAGGAGGAGCTCGGCCTGCGGATAAAGCCTGAGAGGCTCGTCCCGCTCGGAACCCGCAGGGTGGAGCAGGAGATACCTGTCGGCTACGACAGGGAGCTGCACGAGATCTTCCTCGTGTTCGACGCTACACCTCCGGGGGACCTGTGTCTCCAGAAAGAGGAGGTCGAGGCTGTGTTTCGGCTCGATCTCGAGGACGTGGAAGCACTCTGCGAGAAGGGTTCGGCGCCCGCCCTCGAGTATGCTGAAGGCAAAACCTCTGCAACGCGAATACACCTCGCGGAGTTCGTCCCGAAAGAAGAAGGCTACCTGCGCAGGGTAGCCGGAGCAGCCCGTCGACACCTGTCAGGAGCACCGCCCGTTCCTATCTTCTAAAGCCATTCGCGAAGGTATCTACTACGAATCACGCATTCGGCTACAGGCGATCAGCGAAAACAAGTAGCTGACAAACTGAAGTACTGAAAGCGAAGCCCGAAGAGCGTGCTGACTAGCTGCCCAGCTGTCTCACGGCCAGGTCGGCCCGCCAGCCTGCGCTACGCACGTCCCGCAGCGTGTTCTCGGCGTAGGACCCGTCCAGGGTTCCCGCCCTTGACTCGACGAGGGGGATGAGGGCGCGCGTGGCTCCGGCTGCCAGGTGTACGGTCGCCGCTGCGAGAGGCCTGTTGCCGTCGGGGAGAGCGGGAAGGTTGCAGGCGGCGAGGATGGCCAGGTCGGCGCATGCCAGCGCGGCCTCCACAAGGGAGTCGGCGGCGAAGTCTTCTCCGGCGAGGACATCGAGCCGGCGTCCGAGGTCAAGCGCCAGGTCCTTTACCACTTCGAGCCGCAGCGAGTTTTCGGTGTGCGACCCGCAAGCGTCTACGAGAAGACCTGCGGCCAGGGCTCCTGCATCCGCGGGGGTGCGCTTTCGGGCTGGCATCGCGTGGGATTCTATCCGAAGGTCGGCCTGGCCGGGGTGACGCTCTACAGGCATGAGCATCGGCCGGCACGAACCCTCCAGGCGCGATATATTTAGTGCATGAGGGTTGCGCTGGCCCAGATCAACACGACGGTCGGAGATATCTGGGGGAATGTCGAGAAGATGGCCGACACCCTGGAGCGGGCGACCGATTCGGGTGCTGAACTCGTCGCATACCCCGAGTTGACCATCCCTGGCTATCCGCCCGAGGACCTCCTCATGCGCCAGAGCTTTATCGAGGAGAACATGAAGGCGCTCCACGAGTTCGCCGGGCGGGTACCCGAGAACGTGGTCGTCGCAGCGGGCTTCGTTGACCTGGGTGCGGACCTGTACAATGCCTGCGCCCTGGTTTCCGGTGGCGAGGTACTATACCGCTACCACAAGCGCTACCTGCCGAACTACGGCGTCTTCGACGAGAACCGCTACTTCAGGGAGGGTACTGGCGCCTCGATCCTCGATCTGGGCGGCGCCCTCGTCGGGGTTAGCGTGTGCGAGGACATCTGGTACCCCGGTGGCCCGGCCCGCGAGCAGGCCCTCGGCGGGGCGAGCGTCCTCCTCAACATCTCGGCCTCCCCTTACCACAGGCGGAAGGGCGCCGCCAGGGAACGGATGTTGGGCGTGCGGGCTGCCGACTACGGTTGCTACGTACTCTTCTGCAACCTCACGGGCGGCCAGGACGAGCTCGTCTTCGACGGCCACTCGGTCGTCTTCGACCCCGAGGGCAGGCTCGTGGCGCGGGCCGGCCAGTTCAGGGAAGACCTGCTGCTCGTGGACCTGTACCCGGATCACTCGCTCATGCAACGCCTCCACGATCCCAGGCCGCGCAAGGAGAACACCGATCATACGCCCGAGATAGTAAGGGTTCCTCGACACGAGCCGGCCGCTGTGGAACCGGTCGAACCCAGGATCGAGCCTTCCCTACCGGAGGAAGGCGAGGTGTTCGAAGCCCTCGTGCTAGGCCTCGGGGATTACTTCCGCAAGAACGGGTTCTCGCGGGCCGTGCTCGGTCTCTCGGGCGGCATAGATTCATCTCTGGCCGCCGCCGTCGCGGCCGAGGCCCTTGGTCCCCAGAACATAACAGGCGTCCTCATGCCGAGCCGCTACACCTCGGAAGGGAGCAATACCGACGCCGCGGCGCTCGCCAAGAACCTCGGTATAGATACTCAGACCATCTCCATCGGGCCAGCCTTCGACGCTTACAAGGAGATGATGGAGGGTGCCTTCAAGGGGCTGCCCGAGGACGTGACGGAGGAGAATCTGCAGAGCCGCATCAGGGGTAACATCCTGATGGCCCTCTCCAACAAGTTCGGTTGGATCGTCCTGTCCACAGGCAACAAGAGCGAGATGAGCGTGGGCTACTCCACCCTCTACGGCGATTCAGCGGGCGGTTTCGCGGTCATAAAGGACGTGCCGAAGAACCTGGTCTACAGGGTGGCGCGGCACTTCAACGAGAGGAAGAATCGCGAGGTCATCCCCGACTCGGTCCTTTCCAAGGAGCCTACCGCCGAGCTGCGCGAGGACCAGCGAGACACGGACTCCCTGCCGCCCTACGTGGTCCTTGACCCCATCCTCGAAGCCTACATAGAGGAAGACAGGGGTGTGGCTGAGATCGTGGCCTCAGGCTTCCACGAGGACGATGTGCGTCGCATCGTGCAACTCGTGGACAGGGCCGAGTACAAGCGCCGCCAGGCCCCCACGGGCATAAAGGTCACGGGCCGGGCCTTCGGCCGCGACAGACGTATGCCCATCACCAACCGCTACTTCGAACGCAACCACAAAGAATAGCTGTAGAGCTACATTCTGCTTGGCCTCGTGGAGCTTGTCTAATCGCCCGGGTACGGGTTGGCGGTGTTCTGGCGCTTGCGGAACCTTATCTGCACCGAAGTACCGCGTCCAGGGGTGGAGATCACGTCCAGATCCGCGCCGACCTCCCCGGCACGCTGGCGCATGTACTCTAGACCGAGGCCTGGCGGCGGTTTTTCCGTGTCGAAGCCGCGGCCGTCGTCCCGAACACGGAGGATGAGCACTGAGCCTACCCGACGAGACTCCAGGTACAGGTTGCTCGCGCCTGAGTGCTTGGCGACGTTCCAGAATGCCTCGACGAACACCCTGATCAGGGCTGCGGTCTCGGTCGGGTTCAACATTCCTAGGGAAGTCTGGATGTCGTCGTGGGTCTTTACCCCGAAGTACTCCTCGAACTTCTGCAGGAGCTGGCGGAGGAAGTCTGCGGCCCCTGGCGGACTCTCGCCGCGCAGGGCAGAAAGCTCGTCGTAGGGGCGTGAGATCCTGAACTCGGCCTCCCTCGACGCCGCTAAGGCTCTCCCGAACATCTCCAGCGTCTCCTTGCGGTCACCGCTACGCTCGGTGTCGATGGCGGCCCTCAGGGTCAGAGAGATGCCGTGCACTTCCTGCTTTGCCGTGTCGTGTAGCTCGTAGAGAAGGCGGCCTTGCTCCTTTACACGGGCCGATTCCTCGCGCTCCTGGCCGAGGTGCTTGCTGACCGACGAGACCAGCCCGATCCTCAAGGCCATGTACAGGAGGAGCACGGCGCATCCCCCGAGTACGTAAGCCGGCAGCGGTGGATTCATCGCGCCCCAGAGGAGCAGGATCGTGAAGTGTATCGGCGGGGAGAGCGGGCCGAGCCAGTACAAGATTATCTGCCACGGCTGTATACGCCTGATGTTCGGGTCGGCAGGAACCTCGGAAGAGGTCGTCGACGTGAGGCCGAGCAGGAGCATGCCTAGAGCCCACAACATCTCCGGCCAGTTACCGCTCTGGTACGGCCCGACGGAGCGAAGTCCCAGGTAAGCGGCATCGGCGAGGAGCAGCGCTACGAAACCCCCGTTCAGAAGCGTGGAGAAACGAGGTCTGACCTGGGATGAGGCGACAACGAGCCCGAGGAAGAGCAGGGCCGCGTCGCAGGCAGGCTGGGAGAGGGCAGCCAGGGCCTCGCGTACACTCCCCAGCCCGACCTCGGCCGCAGCGGGACCGAGGACGAAGTACCAGGCCAGCGTTCCGACCGAGAGCATGACGGCTCCCGCGTCGAGGGCGCTGACCAGCGTGATCCTGCGAGTGGTCAGCGCCACGAGGTGAAGCATCGCCCCTACCAGCAACGAGTATGAGATAGCGTAGGCGACGTCCTGCGGGGCCACCGGCGTGACGATGACAAACCCCAAGTGTTGCGATGCGCTCCAGAACGAGTTCCCGGCGAGCCGGCAGACCATGCCCAGTCCCATGAGCCGCAAGAAGGCCCGCTCGTGGCCCTCCGCGCGCGGCGCGGCGCGCAGCAGGATCACGGCGGCGAGGGCGGCCGTAGACAGGGAGAATACCGTGGCGATTACGGATTTTGCCTCCGAGCCCTGGGGCAGAAACGCGAAGACGAGCGCGCCCAGAGCCCAGCAGGCCAGAACGGCTGTCGAAGGGATGCGCGGGACGCGAGGATCGCGCAACCTACCCGCATCCGAACCTTGCAACTCTCAACCCTCCAGAACTAGAACGCATCCATCCTACCAAACTCGTGCCTTGCGTGGGCTAGCGAGGCCGGGTGAACCTCGTATGTTAAAGTACGGCGTTTCGGTGGCAGAGGTCCGAGAGGAGCAGCGTATGGAGTACGCACGTGTTGGGAACACGGGGCTGATGGTCTCCGAGCTGTGCCTGGGATGCATGACCTTCGGACAGGAGGCCGACGAGGAGACCTCTAGAGAGATCGTCGGCAGGTTTCTCGATGCCGGAGGCAACTTCGTGGACACCGCCGACTTCTACTCGAACGGCGTCTCCGAGGAGATCACAGGCAGGGCGCTGAGAGGCGTACGCGATGACGTCGTCCTGGCCACGAAGGTCCGCTTCCCTATGGGAGAGGGCCCTAACGACGTCGGCCTCTCGCGCAAACACATAATGCAGGGATGCGAGGATAGCCTCAGGCGCCTCGACACAGACTACATAGATCTCTATCAGGTTCACTGCTGGGATGACGCTACGCCGCTCGAAGAGCCCCTCTCTGCCCTCACCGACCTGGTCAGGAGCGGCAAAGTACGCTACATCGGCGTCTCCAACTTTACAGGTTGGCAGCTCATGAGGAGCCTGTACGTGAGCCAGCCTGGCGGCCTCGAGAGGTTCGTTTGCCTGCAGCCGCAGTACTCGCTCGTCGAGCGCAACATCGAGCGGGATGTCTTGCCGATCTGCCTGGAGGAGGGGCTCGGGGTGATCCCCTGGAGTCCACTCGGCGGTGGCTTCCTCTCAGGGAAGTACAGGCGCGACGAGGAACCGCCCGAGGGATCACGCATCTCCGAAGCCGTGGAGTCGATGGAGGAGTACTGGGATAGGCGTGCCACAGAGCGGAACTGGGCCACCCTTGACGTGGTAGGCAGGATCTCCGAGGAGACCGGAAAGTCCTACGCCCAGATCTCGCTGAACTGGCTCCTCAGGCAAGATGGTGTGACCGCGCCGATCATCGGCGCCCGCACGCTGGAACAACTGGAAGACAACGTCGGCGCGAGCGGCTGGGAGTTGACCGGGGAGCAGGTAGAAGAGCTCTCCGAGGCGAGCGCTCTCGAAGACGTTTACCCATACCGTTTCATCCGCAACGCCCAACGCGTCTAGTTGTAGCGGCTGTTCGCGAACCGCCCTCGGCGCTCAGGCCCTGTCCGATACGCCTTCCGCGCCCGCCATGTTCGCGCAGTGGGCGCAGCAGTAGAAAGAGCCGTCCGCCTCGACGCCGTGGCCGATTACCTTGACGCCGCAGTACTCGCAGACAGGGGCGAGCGCGTGGATCGCACACTCGAAACTATCGAAGGTGTGCGAGACCCCGCCGGGCATGCTCACCTGGAAAGCCTTGTCGTAGTCGTTGCCGCAGACCTCGCACTGGACCATAGCTCAGATCCTTTCCTACGTTTACTTCCTTTAGATCATGCCCGGCGTCAGGGAATCGCAATCTGCCCCTACACCTGCAGACGGGCCATGACGTGGGCATCCACGTACTCGCCGTTTGCGGAGAGCAGATCGCCTGTGGGTTCCCTCGACCTTGAATCCGAACTTCTCGTACAGTGCGATCGCTGGCGCATTATCGGTGTATACGCGGAGATCCAACCTCGTAAGGCCCAACCAGTTGTCCGCGAGGTCCACGCAAGCTTCCATCAACCGGGTGCCGACGCCCTTGCCCTGCCAGTCATCCCGCACTGCTATACGAAGTGTCCTGAGTGTCGAGTCCTCGGGTTCATGTAAACACTGAGCGCGAGATGGCCGACGACCTCACCCTGTACGCAGGCCACCATAGAGAAGTTATCGTCTCGTTCTCTGACAAGCTCTTCGCGCCATGCATCCTCCGAAGAGTAAGGAGCTCCAAGCGTTTCGGCCATAGCCCGTGGGGAGGAGTAGACGAGGTGCACGGCTTTATAATCTTCCGGTTCACAGCGCCGGATGACCAGGTCACGCAAGCCGACGGCTCCTCCTTCACACGAGCTTCTCGAGACCCCTATTCTCACACGCAATGCTGAAGTGCTGAAGGCCTGAAATATGTTCGCTGCGAATTGTGTAATAAACTCCGGCGGTGACATCAGGAAACACCAGGCTAGAGGAGAGATCTGTGGATCAGCGAAATCTTGGCAGCGAAGGGCTCGTCGTATCGGAGCTTGGGCTCGGGTGCATGGGGATGAGCGAGTTCTACGGCACGGGGGATGAGCAGGAGTCCACAGCGACCATCCACCGCGCAATAGGACTGGGCATGACCTTCCTGGACACGGCGGATATGTACGGCCCGTTCACTAATGAGAAGCTCGTCGGCAAAGCCATAGCAGGCCGCAGAGACGAGGTCGTGCTCGCCACCAAGTTCGGCAACGTGCGTGGCGAAGACGGGAGCTACCATGGCGTAAGCGGAGAGCCCGACTACGTGAGGAAGGCCTGCGACGCCTCGCTTTCACGCCTCGGGGTCGACCACATAGACCTCTACTACCAGCATCGCGTGGATCCGGAGACGCCCATCGAGGAGACGGTCGGCGCGATGAAAGAATTGGTGGAGGCCGGCAAGATCAGGTATCTAGGGCTCTCCGAGGCTGGGCCAGGGACCATCAGGAAGGCTCACGCTGTGCACCCCATCAGCGCCCTCCAGTCGGAGTATTCGCTCTTTACCCGCGACGTGGAGGACGAGGTCCTACCGACCGTGCGCGAACTGGGTATCGGGTTCGTCCCCTACAGCCCGCTCGGGCGAGGCTTCCTCACAGGACGCTGGAGGAGCATCGATGACATGCCCGAGAACGACACCCGCAGCGCACGCTTCCCACGCTTCGCTGAGGAGAACTTCCAGAAAAATCTGGAACTGGCGGATAAGGTGCGCGAGGTCGCCGACGGCAAGGGGATCACCCCTGGGCAACTCGCCCTCGCGTGGCTCCTCGCTCAGGGGAACGATATCGTGCCTATCCCAGGGACCAAGCGCCGGGAGTACCTAGAAGAGAACGCTGGCGCCGCAGGTGTAACGCTCACCGAGGACGACCTCGCCAGCATCGAGGAGGCCATGCCTCGCGGATCTGCCGCGGGCGAGCGCTACGGCGAAGTGCAGATGCGGGCCGTAGGCCGCTAGGAGGAGCCGATGACCGATGTCGAGCACATCTCGCGCAAGGGGACTGGTGTGCCCCTAAGCTGGTTCCCCATCCCCGAGGAGTCCGTGCTTCCCGATGACTTGCAGGGGCTTTTCAGGAAGGCGCGGGAGATGGTCGGGTTCGTCCCCAACGTCTTCAGGGCTTACAGCTACCGTCCCGAGCGGCTCTCCGCTTGGTTCGCCCACTACCGCCAG
>DATDKO010000457.1:0-6099 GCA_036519935.1 Rubrobacter sp.
GGTCTCTCCCTTTTTTGGGTTTTGCAGGTAATTAGTGAGTGGCGGGACCCGGATTCGAACCGGGGACACCATGATTTTCAGTCATGTGCTCTACCAACTGAGCTATCCCGCCGGAGGATTGGCAGGGAGTGATTCTACGGCACCGGATGGATGCTATCAAGCGTCCGGCCGGGGACAGGAGCAGGCCGGACTCGTACGGCCTATTGGTCTATCCGGCCTCGGCGAAGCGGTCCAACTCGAAGGCTGACTCGACCATCTCTTTGGGGAGCGCGCCGACCACGGCCTTGGGCTGCTCGCCCGGCTCGAAGAACGCTATGGTCGGGATGCTGGAGACGCCGAAGTGGCCGGCGAGCGCCGTCTCGGCGTCAACATCGACCTTCGCAACCTTCACCGAACCGTCGTACTCGGCGGCGATCTGGTCCATAACCGGGGCTACCTGCCTGCACGGCCCGCACCACGCCGCCCAGAAGTCCACCAATACAGGGACCTCGGAGTTCAAGACTTCGTCTTCGAAAGTGTCAACGGTAACCGCTATGGGCTCTGACATACTGTACCTCCTGATAGTTCTTATCTGTTCATTAGTATATTTTGGTGTCAAGGCACTCGGCGACCGGAACACGATGCCGGCGCGCGCTGACCGGGAGCGTAGTCACACGCCCTGTCGCGGAACGTGGTGTGACCGGAAGAGGCGGGAGCGACGGGACTCGAACCCGCGGCCTCCGGCGTGACAGGCCGGCGTTCTAACCAACTGAACTACGCCCCCGCGTAGGGCATCGTGGAGTTTATCAAAAGGGGCTGGCCTTTTCTAACGTATGTATGCATTATACCAAGTCAGGGTGAATGCCAGCGGCACGACGGTGCCCGCTATTTTTGCCTACGGACGTACTATTCGCCTTCGCGGGTATGACATATGTGATGCCCTCCCGTGATACTGTTGGTTTATTCAATGAAGGAGCCTCGAAATGGGTCCTGGAACCAATTTTCGAGTTCTGATGAATACAGTTTCGGCCCTTTTCGGCATGCCAGACGAATAAACCAACAGTATCCTCCCATGTGTGTACCTGCAGCCCAAACGCGGAATCACCTCACGGACTCGTTATCACGGTTTGGCGAAGGGTAGATCGGGGTACGGTCGTGTCACTCCCAAGTCGGGAGGTAGGTCACGAGACATGAAGGAGTTGCACAACTTTGAGCGTAGTACCACAAATTACCCTCAACAATGGGAACACAATTCCGCAGCTCGGTTTCGGAGTGTTCCAGATCGAGCCGGAAGACACCGCAGATGCGGTTCGAGAGGCCATCGAGGTAGGCTACAGGCACATCGACACAGCGGAGATGTACGGCAACGAGAGAGAGGTCGGCCAGGGTATCCGCGCTTCGGGCATCGACCGTGGTGACGTATTCGTCACGAGCAAGCTCAACAACGGATTGCACGAGCCCGACGACGCCCGCGAGGCTTTCCACACGACGCTCTCGGATCTCGGCTTCGACTACGTGGATCTGTTTTTGATCCACTGGCCTCTGCCGACGCTCTACGACGGCGATTTCGTCTCCACCTGGAAGACGCTCCAAGGGTTTTGCAACGACGGCCGTGTCCGCTCTATCGGCGTGTCGAACTTCCAGATCGAACACCTCGATCGGCTGGCCGCGGAGACCGACACGGTGCCCTCGGTGAACCAGATCGAGGTACACCCCTACTTCACCAACGAAGCCGTGCGCGAGTACGGACAGGATCACGGCATCGCCACCGAAGCGTGGTCACCGATCGCGCAGGGAGCAGTCCTCGACGATCCCACCATCACCCGGATCGCTGAGAACATCGGCAAGACGCCGGCGCAGGTCGTGTTGCGGTGGCACATCCAGCGCGGCGACGTAGTGTTCCCGAAGTCGGTGACGCCCTCGCGCATGCGTGAGAACTTCGAACTATTCGACTTCGAGATCGAGCCTGGCGATATGGACGAGATCTCCGCGCTCGACCAGGGTGAGGGCGGTCGCACCGGTCCGAACCCCAACACGTTCGCCCACGTGCCAGGCTGACCCTTCTCGTTTCGACTAGGCCCCGCGTCATCAGCGGGACCTGGTTCTTCCAGACTTGCGTCCTTACGCGGCTGCGGCGCACATGAAGGTGACAAGACCAGCAGGAAGGATTCGAACCTGCGCTGGATCGGAGCAGTGTCGTCACGCTACTGACAGCTCTCCTCGGCAAAGGAAACGGTTAGTGCAAATCCTGATGCCTGAAACAGCTACACAAACGACCCGAGGCGGCGGCGTATCTCGACCTCGCGTCCCGCGTCGAGGAGGGAGACTTTGATACCGTCGATCTTCCCGGCATAGTCGTTGATGAGGGAGAGACATACTTCCGTGGCGGCGTCGAGGTTGCGGTGGCCCCAGTACCCACTCAAGGCAGGGTCGAACATCTCGCCGAGCCAGTGGATTATGACGGGGGATGAGACCTGAGAGAGGATGGCGCCGATGTGGGCCACGATGTCGCCGGCGAGCTCGAAGGTGGCATAGGCAGCGTCGTCGGCCGTCGCCTCGTAGGGTTCGTTGTTCTCGTCCCAGCGCTCCGGCACGTGCGTGGCCCCGAGGCAGGAGACGGACTCGACCTCGCCAAATAGGTTGTCGAGCACGTAGCGCCAGTGGCAGAGCATATCGAGGATGATGCCACCTCCCTCCTCCTCGCGGTAATTCCACGAGGGCCTCTGGGCCTGCCGGCCTTCGCCATCGAAGACCCAGTAGCCGAATTCCCCCCTGACCGAGAGGATGCGACCGAAGAAACCGCCGTCGACGAGCCCCTTGAGCTTGAGAAGGCCTGGGAGGAACAGCTCGTCCTGCACGACCCCGTTCTTGACGCCCCACTCGCGGGCGAGGTGCGAGATCTCTAGCGCCTCATCCACGCTCGTCGCCGTTGGCTTCTCGCAGTAGACGTGCTTGCCAGCCTCTATGGCCGGCCTGACGGCTCCGGTTCTGCGGGTCGTGGTCTGGGAGTCGAAGTAGATCTTGACCTCGGGGTCGGCGAGGCTCTCGTCCAGATCCGTGCTCCAGCGCTCGATGCCGTGCTCTTCCGCGAGGGAGCGCAGCTTCTTCTCGTTACGTCCGACGAGGATCGGGTCAGGCAAGACCACCTCGCCGTCGGGCAGCACGACCCCACCCTGTTCCCTGATGGCGAGCAAGGAGCTCTCGAGGTGCTGGCGGGTACCCATCCGCCCTGTGACCCCGTTCATTACGATTGCGACGTTCCGCACCATAACCTCACGACTCCTTCACCGGGTGAGCGTGTATGCCGTCGACGTAATCCTCTATCCGCTCGCGAGGCCACGCGCCGTCTCCGAGGACGACGCGATAGTCCAGGGCGAGTTCCTCTTCTGGCTCTAGCGAGTACTCTTCGTCGAACACGAACGAGCAACTCACGCAGGCATAAGGATCGTTGCGCACGAACCACTTGCCGGGGAACCGCACGTTCGTCGCGTGGGTTCCTGGAAGACCGGGTCGTGCATCTCCCCGGAGGCTTGCAGGTAAGGCGCGTGGCTCTCGACGACCTCCCTCAGGATCTCGACCGGCAACACCGGCTGGGCCCCTTCCGCACCGTCAGGCACGTGGGACTTAAGTGTTCCGACGCACCGCCAACCTGAAGAGCAGCAACCCGACGCCGATGAAAGCGAGCCCCGAAACCGCGGGACCGAGCAGCGGCATGCCGCCCGTGTTGGGTACCGGATTATCGGAGATCGTGTCGGAGATCACGCCCTCTTTAGAGTTCACGTCGCCAGCATTCGTCTTGGCGTCATCTATGCTGGCACCACGGTCGACGTTGCCGGTATCTCCGCCGCCATCTCTGCTGTCACCTACAACACGACATCCCTCTCCACTGATGCCCGTCGAACTTATTATCGGGAAGGTATCGTTGGGGCCCCTGGGAAACTGGTCGTTCTCCGGATCTACGGGTATCGGTACGATGAGCTTGTCAGGGTTGTCTCTTACGGCCTCGGGGAACGACTCCCCAAGCGTACTCCTGCCATTGGCGACTATAGTTCCGTCCGGCTCCAACGTGATGTCTGCGTTGTCACCATCCCTGATTCTGAAAGGCACACCACGATCGCTCATGGTTATGGTCAAGTCAGCGCCCTGCGCCGTAAGCTCGCAGTTTTCGGTCTCTATAATGATCTGGTCTATCCCGTTGACCCTCGTGCCGTCGGGAAGTATGTCTATAACATCTCCAGGAACGAGCACATCCTTGCCGATAGCCGTTCCTCCCGCCAGGGGTCCTTTGTCCACATCCTGCGGCTCGGGATCCGGCGATGAGTCGTCACGTGGTGGGGTGCTTGTGGTGGTACCCGTGGTGCTCGTGCCGGTGGTGGTGCCGGTGGAATCGATCGTTCCTGTTGTCGTACCTGTGGTGGTGCCCGTCGTACCCATGGTGCTCGTGCCGGTGGTGGTGCCCGTGGTGGTGGTGCCCGTGGTGCTCGTACCTGTGGTGCTCGTACCCGTGGTGGTCGTGCCAGTGGTTGCCTGCCCCCATGCAGGCAACGCGAACACCAAGAGAAAGGTGAGGGCTGCTAAAATCGTTCGTAAGTACGGCACGGGGTTCCCCCTGCTCATTATCTATCACACCAATCCGTTGACAATAACCTAGCGGTACAGACAATGCAATGTTCTGGGCAAGCGTGACGTAGCCGTCGTCGCTCCTGCGGCAGCCAAGAGGATACGGACTTTCGACAATACCTCTCCTACTACTCACCTAGGTGAAGAACATGATGCCTAGTCTGTCTGCTCCCCCTTCCGAGCCATCTCGGGTCGCAACCACAGCGAGACGTGGGCTGGCTGCATCGTCTCCCTTGAAACCCCCACCAGGTCGCCTCTCAATGCCTCAAGGTCAGTTTCTTTGCGCAACTGGGCCGAGAAGGCTACTAGGGTCTTTCTAGCGTCGTACTTGCTGCGGTAGAAGCGCCTATCTATGAAGGACTGGATGCGCCTCCTCAACGGAGTAAACAACGCCGCGATCAGGAGGGTTGATGCCACGACTGCAAGGGTGGACTTCTGGCCGGTGAGTAAGACGAAGCCTCTCTGCAACACTACGATGCCACCGAAGTAGAGTGTAACCAGTGTGGCGGTGAGAGGACCCTAGACTAGGGTACGGTTTATGACCACGTCTATGTCGTAGAGGTTGTAGCGGAGGATGGCTATGTAAGTGCAGACCGGAAGGACGAGTAAAGCCAACACCTGTGCATAGACGATGGGCACTATAAGCCCCAATTCATACAGTATGTACACCGGGTGGAACATGAAGTCTGTGGTGAAGTTGGCGACTATTGTGTCGAGCCCGTCCAGGCTCCCTAAGACAGTTGCTGGCACAGCGGCAAACATGAACCATTTGAGTTGCTGGCGTTCATCTCCCCTCGCATGGCGCAGCCGAAGTATGACCGAAAAGAGCGCGGCGAGAAGGCTCGTAGACAGCAGCGTCATGCCCAGAAGACGCGATACTCCGAAGAAATGGTGCGTGGTCAACCTGCCGTAGATTACTCCCGCGATTTCGAACGGGTTCACCAGGTATGTGTGGAGGAGCAGAATACCTGGCATGAAGGCAAACCCAAGCGCGCTCATGGCGGCTCCCAAGACCGTCAGCCACACCACGATGCGCCACCGACGAGACGGTAGCCGTCCGCTGGGAAACAAAAGCATCAGGAACACTGCCAGGGTGGGGTTAGCGGACCATATCCACGTGGAGAACCAGGCCGCGAAGTTAGCGAACCCTATCCACGTGGAGAACCACTCACCCCAGGGCAAGGCAACAGTCTCCAGGAAGGCATGGTCGGCGTACGCTGTAGTGAAACGCCGCGTTACGTCGATCAGTCCCAAGCCACAGAAGATCCAGCCGATCGGGTTGGTAGGTAGCCGTGAGGCGATCAGCGCGCCAACCGCCGGGTATGCCAGCGACAGCACCCCCGTGAGTACGGCGAAGCCAGGATCGTATCTGAATCCGCCCACGTCGAGAGGTAACTCTTCCGTCGTGAAGTCGAGCACGAGGGTGAGCGTGATGAGCACCACGCACACAGCCCACACAGACCACGCCAACCAAGCGGCGGTGCGGCGGCTCATCCCACC
>DATDKO010000458.1:0-14518 GCA_036519935.1 Rubrobacter sp.
GCCTTCGTCGCCCAGTATGGCGAGTTGCCCGGACAGATGGCCGGGCTGTCTCTGCCCTCCATGATCTACGTCTTCAACCGCGAGCTTTCTCCGGTAGAATTCTTCATCCATGGCGGCGAGATTCCCGAAGAGATCATGGACCTACTCGGCCCCCTGGTGCCTCCGCCGGAGAAGTTTCGAGTGGAGGGCCTCGAAAGGACGCCCCACGCGATAGACATCGACGGCGAGCGCCTTACGCTCTTGCGGGCGGACACCGAGCAATCTGGCCTGCACGACCTGCTGGTCTACTTGCGGATGCTGCGCCAGGGTGAGATCAGGACCTCAACCAACTCGCGGCGGTTGACGCAGGCGAGCGTCCGCAAGCTCCTGAACAACCTGCTCGACGGAGACTTCTTCTCCCACGCCGAGGGCGCCAAGCTCTCAGGCGCCATCCGTCCCGCCGGCCTCGCCGCCTTCGCCCGCGAGTCGGGGCTAGCCGGCGCCTTCGACACGCTCACCGAACCCGGCAACGCGCTGCTCAAAGACCATGACCTGGAAGCGTTCCTACACGCCTTCGAGACCTGGACGCATGAGGGGAGCTTCGACGAGCTCGGCCGCATCTCCGCCGTCAAGGGTCAGAAGTCCAAACACGCCCGCCTGACGGCACCCGCCGAGCGGCATGAGGCGATAGTAGAGGCGTTGTCCTGGTGTCCCGTGGGGGTCTGGATCTCCGTCGAGGACTTCCACCGGGCGCTGAAGGTCTGGCGCTTCGACTTCGAGATAGACCTGAGCGGCCACCTCTACGTGGACGATGCTTCTTACCGCTGGTACGACGACGCCACCATAAGAGAGCTGTACACCAACGCCGTACTCTGGGAGTACCTTGGCAGCATCGGAGCTCTAGACCTCCTCTACTTCCCGCCCGAAGTGGCCGAATACGACAGCCTGTACGAGGGGTTGATCTTCTTCCGCATAAACCCTCTCGGCGCCTATCTCTTCGGCCAGGCCGGAGAGTACGAGCCTCCTCAACCGCTCGACGACCCGTTCTTCAGCATAGACTCCGAACTCGTCCTCACCCTCGAAGACCCCGCCGCGCTCACCCCCAACCTGCGCCAGGAGCTCGGCCGGTTCACCGTCGAGCAGGGTGATAATCGGTACCGGCTCGACACCGGACGGGTGCTGGACGAGATCGAACGCGGCGAAGACCTCCGATACGTAGCCGACTTCCTGGAGCGGCATCACAGAGGCCCGTTGCCCGAACACGTTTCCCACTGGCTCCAGGAACTCGCGGCGAACAGAGGAGCCTTTAAGAGGAAGAGTGACGCCCTGCTCGTCCAGGTCCGCTCCAGAGAACTATTGAAGACGGTCTTCGAGGACCCGACCCTCAAGAGGTCCGCAAGAGTCCTCGAAGGCCGCACCCTGATCGTCCCGTCAAGCAAAGAGAGGTCATTCCGCAACCGCCTCAAGGAACTCGGCTACCTGCTTGACCGGTGATCCAACCCCGCAAACCAACAACCGGATATATCTCCGTAACCAGGAGCTCGACCCTCGCCGTAATTGACGTGCTCTCCTCGGTTCGTTCCCAGTTGCAACGAGTGCTCGGAGGGTCACGGGACGACTCGTCGCCTGTGCGAGGGACGCTGCTCGGCGCCTTGGCGGCCTCCCTGGCCCTACCGAGGCGCAGCAGGAAGGTAGACGGGAACGATGGCCTCGCTGCCGTCGCCGAGGACGAACGTTTCGGAACCTCGCGGCAGCAGGCTCAAGGTGGATGCCCTGCCCGGCGGCGAGGTCACCTTAGGCGAAGACTTGGAAGGCCAGAACGCGACGAGGTAAGCCACAAGTCCCGATATTGCAGACACGCTCCAAATCAAGAACGCTGCTGAGGCCAGCCGAATGCCGGAGGACGGTTTGGTGTACGAGGTGTCTACCACAACGTGACCACAACCCCGCGACTATCCACGGCATTCCTCAGCGGTTGATGGCGAGCTCTGGCGTCCGAACGCCACTAAACCACGGGCCGTGACCACCGAGGGCGGCTAGTCGTGCGAGCCGGGCCTGAAAATCATGTTGTCCCCGGTTCGAATCCGGGTCCCGCCACTTATGAAAGTCCTGCAAATAGCGAAAAAGCAAGGGCTCCGGCAGTGCTGCCGGAGCCCTGTGTCAAGAGCGTGTCAACATCCGGATCGAGAAAAGGTCTCTTCTAGTGCGGCTCTCGCGGAGTCTTGCATGCCTTCTGTGGCGTGGGTGTAGATGGCGAGGGTCATCTTGTTATCGGAGTGACCTACTGCACAGCAGCTCGTGGACCGATCAGACCGGGGCTATGGGCCGTGTGCGCCATGGTACTAGGAGTGGTGTCGACCGCTTTCTAGTCATTCAGGAAGATGAGTGCTCCCTGAGAAGTTGGGGGTGTGGAGCGGATCATTGATCTCGTATGATCCGACTTACCCACATAGCTAGAGGGTCGCGCCACCTCCCACGGTGCGGCCCTCCTTCTTATGCGTTGAGACTCACCTCAAGCCAGGATCCCCGCGTCAACCGCCAGTCCTGTGGTGGTGCAATCCCTGCTCAGCCCCACACGAACTTTGCCGAGACCCTGACATGTCTCCCTCAACGGTGTCTAACGCCTTGTTGGGACGCCGTGAAGCGCTCTCTTTCACCGGGAAAATAGGTTCACCGGTTTCGCGATGGAGGAGAAAGAGAAAGCCCATCTTGGTGGCCTGCGCGACGGCTGGGATGTCCCTACCATCCTTCCGAACGGTGATTAGGCTGGGCTGGGCAGGCAGATCATAATCCCAGATGTTGTGGTGCACGATCTGATAATCCCAGACCAGCTTGCCGCTGGATCCGCGGAGCGCAACGACGGAGTCAGCGTAGGAATTGCTTCCAAGCCGCTCGCCGCCGTAATAGTCCGGGCTAGGGCTGCTGGTAGGTACGAAGACAAGGTCTCGAGCGGCATCCACTGAGAGTTGAGCCCAGACGTTGGCCGCACCGGTGCGTCGGGTGCTCTCGTGTGCCCAGGTTTGGAAAGCCGGGTCCGCCGGCTCGCGGGAGATGGGGTCCCACAGCCAGCGCAACGCTCTACCGGTCTAAAGTTGCGCTTGAGTGCATTTGTGGCACTCCGTCAGGACACCGATAGGGAGGTAAGCGTAGGAGGAGTTAAGGCCCCGGTTCGTTACGAGAGGTACGGCCTGCCTTACATAGATGTGTATGTAAGCCGGTTTGAAGGACGCAACACGGGGTTAGGGCCCTCGGACCGTGGAGGACCCACGCCGCGACTTCAACGGCGTTTGAGACGGCTTTGAAGGGCCATGGTCGAAGTCAGCGGATCGGGGCGGCCAGGAGGACGATCTTCTGTTGCAACGTCAGGTAAAATACCGCCCGCATCGACCGCACCGTACGAAATACTGCTATTTGCGGGCGGTGTTGACGGCATTCATCACCCGCGAAGGCGGCTTTACCGACCGCCACCGTCAGTATCGACCGCGGGTCGAACGAACGAGATCGGCGGTTTTGCGGGTTTTCTTGGGCTGCAACGTGTCCGCGGTCGGTGCGGTCGGTATTCCCATGAACTTTACCTAATGGCTTATCGTCGCTCTCCGTGTATCCTCCTTCTGCCGGGGCAATACAGCGATGCACTTGACCAGCGATTACATCCACCCTTATAGGAGTGAGCGCGTAAGGCGGTGCGTGTCCACTGGCGAGCAGGGCGACACGGACGGAAGCGAAACAACGAGAAGAAGCTCTTGGCGTCGCGGTCCCAGCAACTTTCGCAAAAACCCGAATCGATTCCCTTCTCACAGTAGGGTTCTCAAACTCTTACTGCAGACGTACGGAGGCCGCCATCGTAACGGTCACAAAACGCAACCTGACGCAAGGAGACGAGATGAAGGATCTGGTGAGGAGGACACTATGAGCGGCACCGGTACGGCGGGCCAAACACCGTCTACGAGGGCGACCCGAAGGCGCATCCCGACCATCGCGCTGTGGGCGCTCCAGGCCCTGCTGGCAATCATGTTCGCGATGGCCGGCTTCGCCAAGGTGTTCGGCGATCCGGCTATGGTGCAGATGTTCGCCACCATCGACATCGGTCAGTGGTTCAGGTATATGGTCGGAGCCCTGGAGATCGCCGGCGCCGTCGGGGTGCTGATCCCGCGGCTCTCCGGGCTGGCCGCCCTCGGGCTGGTCTGCCTGATGGCGGGCGCGACCCTGACCAACGTGCTCGTCCTCGGTACGAGCCCGCTGCTTCCGGTCGCCCTGATGCTGGTGAGTGCCCTGGTCGCCTGGGGCCGCTGGCCGCGGACCAGGACCTTGTTTACGAATAGAGAGGCTGGGAGGCTCCAATGACCAGAGTGATCTTCGATATCAGCATGTCCTTGGACGGGTTCGTGAACGCCGCGAACGTCCGGCCCGAGGAACCCCTGGGCGACGGCGGAGAACGGCTCCACGAGTGGGCCTTCGGCGGCGACGAGCGCAACCGCCGCGAGCTCCTAGCCGAGCCCACGAAGTCCTTGGGGGCGGTGATCGCGGGCCGACGCACCTACGATCTCTCGGTTCCGTGGTGGGGGGCGTATGGCCCGTCGGGTCCCGCCCGGGTCCCGGTGTTCGTCGTCACCCACGCCGAGCCGGAGGATACACGCGAGGGAGGCGTGTACACGTTCGTCGATGGTATCGAGAGCGCGCTGGAGGAAGCGAAAGCCGTCGCTGGGGATAAGGACGTCGCCGTGATGGGCGGGGCGGAGATCGGGCAGCAGTACATAAAGGCAGGACTGATCGATGAGATCTCGATCCGTCTCGTACCCGTGCTCTTGGGCAGCGGCACCAGGATGTTCGAGCATCTTGGCGGAGAGCACATCCAGCTCGACACCGCCGGAGTGATCGAGACCCCTTTGGCAACGCACCTGCGATTTCGCATCGTCAAGTGACGACAGCTCGTGAAGCCGGGACGAAGATGGCTGATTGGAAAGGGTTGGCAACCATGAACGACAACAACAAAGACGATGGTACCGAGACGTTCGATGTCGTCGTAACCCGCATCTTCGACGCTCCGGTCGAGGAGGTGTGGAAGGCCTGGAGCGATCCCGAGTACGTGAAGCGGTGGTGGGGACCTGCGGGGTTTACCTCACCAAGTGCCGAGATGGACTTTCGCGTGGGCGGTGCCTCGCTGGTGTGCATGCGCGCACCCGAGGAGTACGGCGGTCAGGACATGTACCATACGCGGACCTACACCAGGATCGACCCGCAAGAGCGGATCGAGTTCGTCTCCAACTTCGCGGACGAGGACGGGACGCACATCGACCCGGCCGCGATGGGCGTGCCTCCGGGGGTTCCCTACGACGTGCCCCACGTCGTGACCTTCGGGGCCGCGGACGGCGGAAGGACGGAGATGACCGTCACCGAGTACGGCTACACGACCGAACGGGCGTGCGACCTCTCCAAAGCCGGCATGGAGCAGTGTCTCGACAAGATGGCCGCGATCTTCGCCGGGGCCTAGTTGCGTCGTTGCCGTAGCCACACATGCGCAGACGCTGGAAGGGAGAAACGAGGAATGGCTGACAACGAGTTGAACACCGTACCGGCCACGAACGACACGACCTCGTCCGGGTCGTCGACCGGGCCCGCCGCCGGGCCGCTCGCGGTCTCGGAGACCAACCCGCGCTACTTCACGGTCGCGGCGAGCGACGCAACCGACCGGCGAGCGGTGTATTTGACCGGGTCACACGTCAACAACAATTTCCACGATGGTTCCGGTCCTGGCGCCGATTGCGCCGAGACCCCGGAGCCGAACGACTACCGCGGTTATCTTGAGTTCCTCGAAGAGCGCGGCCACAACTTTATCCGGCTCTGGCGCTGGGAGCAGTTCAGGTCGCAGGTCGCCGGGGGCGCCTTCCACTTCTGCATGACGCCGCAACCGTGGCCTCGCACCGGGCCCGGAACGGCAAAGGACGGCAAACGGAAGTTCGACCTCGCGAAGTTCGACCCGGCCTACTTCGACCGGCTGCACGACTACGTCATCGCCGCCGGCAACCGGGGCATGTACGTCTCGGTGATGTTCTTCGAGGGCTTTGGGCTCCACCTCAGCCTCGCGCCCGACAACGTCGAAGGTCACCCATTCCACGCCGCCAACAACGTCAACGAGATTGGCATCGCCTCGATCAACGATTACCAGGTTTTGCCGCTCGATGCGCGCGTCCAGGCATTGCAGGAAGCGTACATCCGCAAAGTAATCGACACCGTCCAGGACCTGCCCAACGTCCTCTACGAGGTCGCCAACGAGTCCTCGGGCGGCGGGTCCGTCGACCCGGGATTCCTGGAGGCGATAGGACTGTCCGAGCCACCCGATTGGGGCGACTCCACTGAGTGGCAGTATTGGGTCATCGATTTTGTCAAGCGGTACGAGGCACAGATGGGGTACGCCAGGCACCCTGTGGGGATGACGATGCAGTACCCCGTTCGGGATCAGAGCAAAGTCAACGACGTGCTGTTTGACAGCCCGGCGGACTGGATCTCGCCGGGCTTCGACGATGTGGATTCGCCGATGCAGAACAGCCGCTGGTTCACGAATCCGCCCGCAAACAACGGTGCGAAGATCATCATCAGCGACACCGACCACTACTCGCCCATGAAAAGCGACGCGCTGTGGGCATGGAAGTCGTTCCTCCGGGGCCACAACCCGATCCTATACGACCTCGGGATCGTCACCGGAGTGAACCCGCCCGACCCCTCCTCAGGCAGCCCCTCCTTCGCGTCCCTGGAACCGGCCCGCTACGCGATGGGCGACACGCTACGCTTCGCGCGGGAGATGGGTCTCATCGCGATGGAGCCACGGGGGGACCTCAGCTCGACCGGGTACGCGCTGGCAAACCCCGGCGAAGAGTACCTCGTCCTCCAGCCGAGCGAGACGGCCGACCCGTTTACCGTCACGTTGGAGCCTTACACCTATTCGGTCCAGTGGTACAGCGTCGGCAGACGCGAGACGAAAGGCGCGGGAAAGGTGACCGTCGAGGACCACAAGAGCACCAGGTTCACGGCCCCGTTCGTGGAGGCCGGCCCGGCGGTGCTGTATCTGAGGCGGGTCGGGCGCTAGGTGCGCGTTCGACCTTCGGCGACCGAATTCACCGGTCCGTTGGTGCCTCGAGGTGGGCGCGGAGCGGCGTCCTTAGAAGACCGCCGCGGTCGCAGGCCGTACTCGGGTCGAGCGCAAAGGGAGCGTGACATGTCGACGACACCCACGGCACAGCGATTTGTCGAAGAGCTGGAAGCGTACCGTTCGCCGGAGCAGCGAGAGAAGTACCAACGTTACTTCAAGACCGGCGAGGGCCAGTACGGAGAGGGCGACGAGTTTATTGGCGTGCGCATGGGGCAGATCTTCGCGCTCGCCAAGGAGTTCATCGAGATGCCGCCCGGCGAGATCGAGGAGCTGCTCGAGAGCCCCGTCCACGAGGTACGGGCAGGGGCACTTAGCATCATGGACAAGCAGGGCCGCAGCAACAAGACGCCCGAAAGCCGCAGGAAGGAGCTGTTCGACCTGTACCTGCGGCGCACCGACAGGGTCAACAATTGGGACCTGGTCGACCTCGGCGCGCCGTACGTGGTTGGCCGCTACCTGTTCGGCAAGCCGCGCGACGTTTTGTGGGAGCTGGCGTGCTCCGAAAACGTGTGGGAACGCCGCACCGCCATCGTCAGTACCTCCTATTTCATCAGGCAAGGCGACGTGAACGACACGTTCGAGATCGCCGAGATCTTGCTCGGCGACGACCACGACTTGGTCCACAAGGCCACGGGAGGGTGGTTGCGCGAAGCGGGAAAGAAGGATCGTCAACGACTATTGCGCTTCCTGGACGGGTACGCCGCCACCATGCCGCGCACGATGCTGCGCTACGCAATCGAACACCTCAATGGGGAGCAGCGGGCCCATTACCTGAGCCTGAAACAGGCCACGGAGGCAGGCCAAGACCGAGGAGGAGACCGATCATGACCGACACCCAGTACCAAGTCCAGCAAGCCATCGACCGGCTCGTCGAGTCCGGAGCCGAGCGGGGCCTGCACGTCGCCGTCTACCGCCACGGCGAACCGGTGGTCGACGCCGTCGCAGGCGTCGCCGATCCAACCACCGGGCGCCCGGTCACCTCGGACACGCTCTTCTTCAGCTACTCGATTGGTAAGGGAGTAGCCTCGACCGTGGTGCACGTGCTCGCCGAGCGTGGCATCCTCGATTACGATACGAGGATCGCCGAGCTGTGGCCGGAGTTCGGTGCCCACGGCAAGGAGGGCGCGACTGTGCGGCACGCGCTGAGCCAGTCGGTCGGCGTGCCGGGGTTGCCGTCAGGTCTCACGGCGGAGGACCTGACTGACTGGGAGAAGATGTGCGCGATCATCGCCGACTCGGAGCCGTGGTGGGAGCCTGGCACCAGGATCGGCTACCACGCCATTACGTGGGGTTACGTCGTCGGCGAGATCATCCGCCGGGCCAGCGGCAAACCGATCCCCCAGGCACTGCAGGAGGAAGTGGCCGAGCCGCTGGGTGTGACCAACGAGCTCTTCTTCGCTGTTCCGGCCGCCGAGCAGCGCCGGGTCGCCCAGTTGGAGGATGCTCCGGGCAGCGAGGAGATGTTCGGCGAACTGCCCGAGGACTCTCCGATCTTCAAGCTGGGGCCGGCTCTCTCGGCGGCGGATGCCAACCGCGCCGAGGTGCTCAGTGCCAACATCCTGGCGGGAGGCACCGTGACCGCCCGCGCCGTGGCACGCATGTACGCCGCTCTGCTGGGCGAGGTGGACGGCGTGCGCCTGATCTCGCCGGAACGGTTGCGCGAAGTATCGGCAGTAGCGATGAGCGGCATCGACCAGATCTTCGGCTTCCCCACCTCATGGGGGCTGGGCTACTCCATTGGTCAGTTCATGTCCAACGCGCACGAGACGCAGCACGTCTTCGGGGTGGGGGGCGTAGGCGGGAGCCACGCCTACGCCGACACCAAGACAGGGACCACGTTCGCGCTGACCAAGAACCGGCTCGCCCCCAACTTCGACACCGCCGAGCACGTCGCCGAGATCGTCACGAAGGCTGTAGCTGACAGCTAACATGCCGCACAGAGAATATCGATCCATAGAGGAGAGCTGACGCAGATAGTACCCGCAGGAACGCACATCGAGGCCAACGGACTTCGGATCTATTACGAAGTCCACGGCGAGGGCGAACCGTTGTTGCTCGTTCACGGCGGAACCGCTACCTCCCAGTCTTGGGCCTCGCATCTGCCGGCCTTCACCGAGCACTTCCGGGTTTTTACCCCCGACAGCCGCAGTCACGGCAGGACCGACAACCCGAAGGGCGAACTCGACTACCGCGTGATGGCGGACGACGTCGCCGCCTTGGTCGGCGCGCTTGGTTTGCAAAGGCCGCTCGTTCTGGGCTACAGCGATGGGGGGCAGATCGCCCTCGAGCTCGGCATACGTTATCCCGGGTTGGTCAGAGCCCTGGTCCTGGGCGGTACGCAGTTCAGGTTCTCAGAAGCATACCTCGAGGACGCCCGGGCACTCTTGGGCATCGCCGAGGGCGAGGAGGTGGACCCCGAGAGGGTGGAGCGGGAGCAGCCCGACTTTGTTGGTTACCTGCGCGAGGCGCACGGACACGTCTACGGCCCGGAGTACTGGAAAGCGTACGTAAGGCAGATCGCATTGCTGTGGCTTACGCCCCTTCACTACACATACGAGGACCTTGCTGCGGTAACCGATCCAGTGCTCATCCTCGTTGGCGACCGCGACGGTGCATGCACCGCAGACGCCCCCGAGCTGTTCCGCTTACTCCCCAACGCGGAGCTGGCCGTCGCCCCGGGCTCCGATCACAGCTTCATCGAAGCGAAAGCGGGCCTCTTCGACGCGCTCGCCCTGGATTTCCTTCTGCGCCATCAGAGCGATTGATCAACCAGAGGAGAAGACCGTGACCCTTCCGAAAACCGCCTCGCGAGAGGAGCCTTCGGTGCTTGCAACGAACTCCAGGACCGGTCGCTTCGTCCGCTGTCTTGGAGGGCGGCGTGATGACGCGTAGCGGGTTCGAGGAAGGGCGGCGGGTTCGCGAAGAACGCCGGCGACGCGCGGTGGAGGCCGTGGTGGCCCATGCCCGCGAGAACGGGCTCCGCGTCGAGGAGCCAACAGTGCTCAACGACCTGTTCTCGCTCATGGTACACCTGAAGCCTGCGCCGGTGGTGGCGCGGGTGGCGACCTGCATGCCCAAGCTGCGGACGCCGATCGAGGGCTGGCTGGAGCGCGAGATCGCCGTGACGACGTATCTGGCAGAGCGGGGTGCGCCGGTCGTCGTGCCTAGCCAGGAGCTGCCGCCCGGCCCCCACGAGCGCGACGGTTTCCCTATCAGCTTCTGGACGTACGTCGAACCCGATCCGGACCGAACCCCGACTACCGACGACTGCTCAGCTATGCTCGTAGATCTTCACATCACCTTAGCTGCATACCCGGGCGAGCTGCCGATGCTCTGCGCCGACGACGTCCCGCGCGGCCTGAAATTGAGCGATCGGTCCGCCAACTTTCTGGACGAGTCGAACGCGGACCTTCTGCGCGCCTCGGCCGAACGGTTGCGACCCATCTGGGAGGCTCCAGGTGGCGAGGTACGGCCGCTGCACGGCGACGTCCACCCTGGGAACCTGATCGCCGCACGCGGGGGCGAAATGATGTGGATAGATTTTGAGGACGTGTGCCTGGGACCGTCCGAGTGAGATCTCGCCACGATGATGGACGAAGGGGCTGTCGCAAAATACCACGATCCCGACCCCGAGATGCTGGCCCTATGCACTGAGCTGCGGACGCTGCAGGTTGCCTTGGCCTTGATCGTGTTCCGCGACGACTTCGGTGACATGAAGGGCTGGGACGAAGGCATCAGGAGCATGCTGGATATGCTCACCTCTGCATCTTGATGTGGAGACCTGTACCTACGACTAAGAGAGGAGTACCGAGATGTTGCTTGAGCACAAGAACGCCATAGTCTACGGAGGGGGAGGCTCGGTCGGCGGCGCGGTGGCCCGCGCCTTCGCCCGCGAGGGGGCTAAAGTGTTTCTCGCCGGTCGAACCCGTGAGTCGCTCGAAGAGGTGGCCGAGGAGATCGCCGCGGCGGGCGGAGTGGCCGAGACGGCGCAGGTCGATGCCCTGGACGAGCGGGCCGTCGAGGAACACGCCGACGCCGTGGCCGAGAAGGCGGGAGGCATCGACGTCTCGTTCAACGCGATCTTCAATGACGACGTTCAAGGACAACCACTGGCCGAGATGCCCTTCGATCATTTCGCCCGGCCGATCGCGAAGGCCATGAGGAACCAGTTCCTGACCGCAAGGGCGGTAGCGCGGCACATGGTGGAGCAGGGATCGGGGGTGATCCTCACGATCACCGGCGGCTACCGCGAGGCCTTCCCTACCATCGGAGGCACGGTGGTCGCATGGGCGACCATAGAAGCCCAGTGTCGGCAGTGGGCGTGCGAGCTCGGGCCGCAGGGGGTCCGCGTCGTGTGGCTGCGAACTACCGGTTTGCCCGAGGCCATTCCCGACACGGGCCACGCCGTTGCGGACCTCGCCACAGGTTACGGGGAGGACATGACGCGCGATGAGGTCATCGCAGGGATGCGGGAGCAGACCATACTGAAAAGGCTGGCGACGCTAGACGAGCTGGGCAAGGTAGCCACCTTTATGGCCTCGGATGGGTCTGGCCCCATGACCGCGACCTTCGCCAATATCACTTGCGGCGCAATCCTCGACTAGCGAGAGCATCGATCACGACCACACCGGAGAAGTGAGCACCATGAACGTTCCGCGAAGGGAGCCGGTGGCCGAGGCAGCACGAACCCTGCGAAGAGGAGGTTGGTTCGGCGCTACGGCGATCCTGGCTTACCTGGCTCTCTTCAAGCTCCTGCTGCATCTGCTCACCAACGGCAACTACGGCTACTTCAGGGACGAGCTCTACTACGTGGCTGCCGGTGAGCGCCTGGCCTTGGGCTACGTAGATTTCCCGCCCTTCGTGGCCCTGGTGACCGCCTTCACCCGCCTTTTGCTCGGCGACTCTACGGTGGCTCTACGTTTCTTCCCTGCCGTGGCTGGCGCGCTGGTGGTGGTCCTCGCGGGATTGATGGCCAGGGAACTTGGCGGGGGGCGCTTCGCCCAAGGGTTGGCGGCCCTGGCGACGCTTGTGGCGCCGAACTTCCTTGTGATGGGCACCTTTATCTCGATGGATGCGTTCGACCAGCTTTTCTGGGTCTCGGCGGCCTTTGTTTTGATCCTGATTCTGAAGCAGGATCGACCCAGGCTATGGCTCCTATTCGGGCTCATCGCGGGCCTCGGAGTGCTGACCAAGATCACCATGCTCTACTTCGGTTTGGCGGTCTTCGTCGCCTTGCTACTCACGCCTGCCCGCAGATACCTGTTCACGCCGTGGCCATGGTTGGGAGGCGCGATCTCCGCCCTGTTCCTGCTCCCATACGTCTACTGGCAGATCGCGCACGGCTGGCCCACCCTCGAGTTCTGGACGGACTACGGGGCGAAGGTGGATCCGGCCTCCCCGCTAGAGTTCCTCGTCGAGCAGGTGCTGACTATGCAGCCGCTCACCCTGCCGCTCTGGCTCGCGGGGCTCTACTACTACCTATTCTCGCGGAACGGGTGGACGCTCCGTCCGCTGGGCTTGATCTACGTCCTCCTCTTCGCCCTCTTCGCGATCCAGAACGCGAAGTTCTACTTCCTCGCACCCGCCTACCCCATGCTGTTCGCCGCGGGTGCGTTGTCCCTGGAGCGTCTCGTGCGGCGGAGCAGCTGGAACTGGCTCAAGCCCACCTACGCGGCCGTTTTGCTGGTGGGAGGTATAGCGCTCGCACCCATGGTGGTGCCCATCCTCCCCATCGAGACGTTCGCGAGCATCACGGGCGCAGGGGGAGGCGCCGGGGTCAAGCAGGAGCGCCGCGAAGAAGGGCAGCTCCCGCAGCACTTCGCCGACAGGTTCGGCTGGGAGAACATGGTGGCGACCGTGGCCGGGGTTTACGACTCGCTACCGGCGGAGGATCGCTCCAGGGCGTGCGTCTTCACCGCCAACTACGGTGAAGCGGGGGCCATAGACTTCTTCGGCCCGGAGTACGGGCTCCCCGAAGCCATAAGCGGTCACAACAGCTACTACATCTGGGGACCCGGAGATTGTACCGGCGAGGTTGTCATCTCCGTCGGCGTTTCCCGCCAGCATCTCGAGACGGTCTTCGGTGAAGTGGAGAAGGAGGCTATGATCCGCTGCGGGTACTGCATGCCGGACGAGGATGATCTGCCTGTGTACGTCTGCCGGGATCCCAGGGCGTCACTCCAGGAATTGTGGCCGCAGGTCAAGCACTACGACTAGGACGACATCATAACTGTTGATGAAGCGCCCAAGGCCAGCCGCAGGGAGTGGGTAGGACTCGCCGTGCTCGCCTTGCCATGCCTGCTCTATTCCATGGACCTGACCGTGCTGGAGCTTGCAGTGCCCAAGCTCAGCGTGGACCTCAGGCCCACGAGCTACCAGCTACTGTGGATAATGGACATCTACGGCTTCCTGTTAGCCGGATTCCTGATCACGATGGGCACTTTGGGAGACCGTATCGGGCGCAGGCGGCTACTCCTGATCGGGCCAGCCGCCTTCGGAGCCGCCTCGGTACTCGCTGCTTTCTCCGGCAGCGCGGAGATGTTGATCATCACACGCGCCGTGCTCGGCGTCGGCGGGGCCACCCTGGCGCCCTCGACCCTGTCCATGATCCGCAACATGTTCCTCGACCCGGATCAGCGCGCCATCGCCATCGGGGTGTGGGCCACCAGCTTCGCGGCTGGCGCCGCCATCGGGCCGTTGGCAGGCGGGGTGCTGCTGGAGTTCTTCTGGTGGGGCTCGGTGTTCCTGCTAGCCGTGCCGGTGATGGCGCTGCTGCTCGTGCTGGGACCGCTGCTACTGCCCGAGTTCCGCGATCCCGGGGCAGGCAGGCTGGACCTCATCAGCGCAGCGATGTTATCAAGAGTCTGATCGGGGTGATCGGCAGTTTCGGGGCAGGAGACCGTGTTGGAAGAGAAGCGTTCTCGAAAGTTCGCCGTTGTGGAGGAGCGCGTTACGGGGATACTCGGCTTGACGGATGTCGGTTCGGTCCTGGAGCCGTGGGAGGTGTGAGTAGTGCTGGATCACGTAGGTGTTCCCGTATCGGATTTCGAGCGGAGCAAGCGCTTCTACGCGGAAGCCCTCTCCCCACTGGGCCACGAGCTGATCATGGAACCCAGCGTCTCTGCAGCGGGGTTCGGGCGCTGGGGCAAGCCTGACCTCTGGATCAGCCAGGGCGAGCCAGGCCAGGCCTTCCATATCGCGTTTGCTGCCGATGATCGCGCCACCGTTGATGCCTTCCATGAGGCGGCCATCGCGGCGGGTGGGCGCGACAACGGCGGTCCTGGGCTTCGCCCCGAGTACCATGCGAGCTACTATGGGGCCTTCGTCTTCGATCCTGACGGCAACAACATTGAAGCAGTCTGCCATGAGCCAGGAGAAGGAACCTGAGTCGTC
>DATDKO010000459.1:0-3511 GCA_036519935.1 Rubrobacter sp.
TCATCCCCAACGCCCCCGCTCCCGAAGCTCTCCGGGCGCTCACCCAAACGATCATAGGCGCCATCGATAGCCGCCCCGTAGCCGAAGAGACCATCCTACGTCTGGGGCTACAAAGGGACCCTGACGAACTGTTAGATAACCTGACAGCCGAGCAGGTCGAGAGCACGAGTTTCATAGTCCTCACCTACCAAGGTAACGACCCTGTGGAGGCCACAAAGATCGTCAACACGGTCGGCCAAGTCTCCTCCGAGCTCATCTCTGAAAGAAGCGCGGCCGGCAGCAACTTAACGGCAAACGTGTATGAGGAGGCGATGGTACCAGACAGCCCGGTAAGCCCCGACCCCTTGAGGAACGGGGTCCTGGCGGCCGTGTTTGGCGTTATGCTCGGCATAGGCCTGGCTCTGTTGATGGAATACCTGGACCATAGTTGGCGCTCGCCAGAAGAAGTGGAACAAGTCTCAGGCGTACCCACTTTCGCTACCATACCGGAGTTTAGTCTTACGAAGAGCAAGAGGACCAAAAGGACGCTAGCATGACCAATCCACAGAGTAAGACCATCGCTGTTTCGTCGCAGAAGCACAAAAGGCGTGAGGATGCTACCCTGGATCTGGTGACCGTCTACGACCCCACCGGCACCGCTTCCGACGCTTACCGGATGCTACGCACCAACCTCTTCTACGCCCTGATCGATTCTCCTCCCAAGATAATAGTGCTGACGAGTGTGAGCTTCGGTGAGGGCAAGAGCACCACTGCAGCCAACTTGGCTGTGACGCTTGCGCAGACCGATAAGAATGTCCTGATCCTGGACTGCGATCTTCGCAGACCTCGTCTGCATAGCATGTTCGACGTAAGTAATACAAGCGGCCTAGTGGACATCCTGGCTGGCGGCAGCAGGATGGAAGAGGTCTGGCGAGAGCCGATACCAGGATTGAAGTTGATATGCGCTGGTCCCCCGCTGCCCAACCCGGCCGAGCTTCTGAGCTCAAGGCGGCTGGCGGAGTTTCTTGCCGAAATGCGACCGAGGTTCGACTACGTAGTGGTAGATGCGCCCCCCGTAGGGGTGTCCGACTCCGTAGTGCTGGCGGCCAACGGGGACGGGGTATTGCTGGTTTTGGATTCTCAGCGTACGCGCAAGGGACCTCTGCGACAAGCTTTGCGCAGCCTGCAAGGCGTCGGGGCGAACGTGCTGGGAACGGTTATGAACAATTTCGAGGTTTCCAGAGGCGGAAACTCCCCGTATAGCAACCTCTAATAGAGACGCTAGAGCACTTAAACCTCGGCAGTTACTCGGACAGCCTGAAGATGAATCGCTGGGCAGGTGGCGAGGGGACGCAGTGAGATCTTCTGTGGTTGATTATCTGAGGGCTTCGACGTTAAGACGCCGATTACTCTCTGGCAGCACGTGGGCCCTCGGGGGAAAGATCGGTGCCGCCACGATCGGCATCGTCACCAACGGCGTGCTGGCGCGCCTACTCACCAAACAAGAGTTCGGCGTCTACTTTTTGGCGTTCAGCATTATCTCGCTTGGCGCGGTGATCGGGTCTTTAGGACTGCCCAAGACGGTGTTACGGTTCGTCGCCGAGAACATGACGCTAGGCCAGCCCGGCCGCGCACGGAGGGCGATCTACACGGCGCTAGGGCTCGGCGTCTTGGGAGCTCTTTGCATTAGTTTGGCCTACCTTTTCATCGTCGGCGATCTTGTAAGCAGGTACCTCTTTCACTCCTCTGCCCTCGTAGCAATCATCGGGCTTACTGCTGGCTGGATGGCGATCTCGACGATGCAAGAGATCATGGCCGAGACGTTCAGGGGGTTCCACGACATCCGTATGGCCACCCTGTTCGGCGGCCTGGCCACGGGGGGCAAGAGTGCCGGCCTGATTATGAGGATCATGCTGCTTGCCTGCTTAGCGCTGTTGGGGTTGATGAGCGGATGGCACACAGACTTGAGAACCGTCATGCTGGCTTCCATAGGCTCGGGCGCCGCGAGCTCGCTCTTGGCCGCTTTGTTCTTGCACAAGAGGATCTCCTCGCTCGGTACGCAGGGTATGGATAATCCGATAAGTGCGGGAGACGAGCTACGCGACGCCTTCCCGATACTGATCATCTCCCTGACCTCGTTCATCCTACTATCGGCGGCGGACCTCTGGATCTTGGGCATTTTCCGTTCGGACGCGGATGTCGCGGTCTATGGCGCGGCCGCTCGGCTGGTAGCCCTTATCGCGATGCCGCTCCTGCTCACGAACCTCGTGCTGCCACCAATCATTGCGGAGATGTACGCCCAGGGCAGAACGGCCGAGCTGGAGGGCACGCTGCGCAGCTTCAGCACCTTGTCCGGAGTCCCGTCCCTGCTGGTCCTGATAGTGTTCATGCTCTTGGGAGGGCCGATACTGGGAGTGGTGTACGGCTCCGGCTACCAGAGCGCCGCGATGGTGCTGGTGTTGCTGAGCGCCGGGAAACTCGCTGCCGTCTGGGCCGGGTCCTGCGGGGCGGTGCTCCAGTTTACGGGCCACCAGGGATCGATGCTGCGCGTTAACCTCCTGACCAGCCCTCTCTTCATAATCGGAGCCCTACTTGTGGTGCGAGACTACGGACCGATAGGAATCGCCAGCATGACGGCCGCTATCACTGTCTTGCAGAACGCGGCGCTGGTATTGGTAGCCAAGAGAAAGACCGGCATTTGGACCCACGTGAGTCTCTCCCCATCTCGCTTGCGAAAGAGTTTGTCGAAGCGATGAGCATGCCATCTTATGGCACACTCTACGAAAGGCCGTTGCCCGTCACTTGCCGCCAAGCTCCGTACCGCCTTCGGGGACTGGCAGTTTGGGTGCTAAGCACGAACGAAAACCGATGGGAGTATGCGATGAGGATCGTGGCCAACTCCATACCCAAGAGCGGTACCCACCTCCTCGACCGCCTGCTCGTGCTGCTCGGGTTCGGGATGGTGGACCTGGGAGGGACGAGACCACACCTCGTGAAGAGCAGCTACCGGTTTCCCCTGGTTAACCAGCGCCTCAAGAGTATCCTGGGACTTCGCAAACCAGAGGACGTTATGGGGATAGGTCCGCACCTCGTGGACGGAGGTCGGTTCCCCCCGGCTCGCAGGTTCTTGAGGGGGCGGGGGGAGAAGGTTACCGTCGGGGTGGTCTCCCCACAGCGCATAAGCCGCCGCTGGCTCACCAGGCGCCTCTCCAAGGTCCCCGACGGCGGCTTCGTCAACGCCCACTGCATCTACACTCCCGAGCTGGCCGACCTCTTCCGCCAGGAAGGCATGAGGACCGTGTGCATACTGCGCGATCCACGCGACGTGGCCGTCTCCCAGATGCACTACATCAAGCAGTTGGAGAACCATTTCGCTCACGAGGGATACATGGCCTTACCCTCTGACAGCGAGCGGCTGTTGGTCTCCATCCGCGGCGGAGAGCTGGGCGGACGCAAGCTTCAGTCCCTCGATGAGCGCTACAGGCAGTTCTTGAGGTGGGAGCGAGACGGAGGAGCTGCGGTGGTCAAGTTC
>DATDKO010000460.1:0-6053 GCA_036519935.1 Rubrobacter sp.
TTCAAGCCGTAGACCCACTCGGTCTTGGAGGCGCTGCGTCCGAAGCTTGCTTGCCCGCAGAAGAGCCCCTTGCCAGAAGCCCTCACCATCGCCGGGATGAGGGTCGTGTCCATCACGCGCTAGAGTGCCGAAGGCTCGGCAAGCTCTCGGGCGAAGGCACGCTGCAAGAGGCGCAACTCGGGCTCCAGGGCTCCGACGCGCCGGTTGAGCTGGCCTTGGGAGCACAACCTCGGGAAGTAGGGGCGCAGGTGCGCCCATGCCAAGCGCCAGAAGCCGCGCTCGCTGCGCAAGCGAGGCCACTGAGCGAGGATGGCCAGGGTAAGGACCTCGCTCTCGGAAAGGAGGGCGGGACGGCCGGGGCGGCGTGTGGCCGAGGGGTGGTTGGCCTTCCAGCAGTCGTCTATCTGGAGGTACAATGAAACCAAGAAGGAGTCGAGATCCACTATGGGGCACCGCCTTTGGGAGAAGGTTTGGTGCCAGCATAAGGGTTCGGCTCCTTCCTCGTCGTTCATCCGCAATTACGCATCACTCCTCTTAGAGGGACGAGTAGATGTTGTCGGGACGTCGGGGTTCACCGCCAGGGAGAACGTTCATTTGGCCACAACCTCGCCAAATGTAGACAAGCTAGTGAAGGGAGCGTAGTGAACGTAGCGCACGCTGAGAAGATCGAGAAGGAGCTCGCGGCCATGATCGAGCGCCGCGTGATAGTGTCTTTGGGCCACCGCCACGAGAAGACCGCGATCTCGGTCACGGAGAGGGCCTACGTCCCGACCGGTAGGAAGTTCAACGCCGTCCGCTATGACCAGGCCAGGAGCAGGCAGTTCCTCGAGCCCAGAGAGAAGGTATTCCGCGAGTACCGCATGAGGCAAGCTGGAGCGAGATCGGGACGCCCTTCTCGAATTCTACGCTGGCGCGGTGCCCGAAGCCCTGGACCAACTCGACGGAGAGGAGAGGAACAGGATCTACCAGATGCTAAGGCTAGAGATCACTCCGCGACAGGGCGACATCCTCGACGTGCGCGGCATCCTGAGCGATAGTCTCGGAGTCCGCTACGAGAACGGCAACATGGCGGACGATTTTGTACCTACGGAACGATATCTGTGCCTCGGCTGACCTGTAGCACGAATCATCTCGCGTACTTACGAGATCGGCGCGATGTAGCGCAGCATCACCCAGAAATGGCAGGCGCTTCCCGCCATGACAAAGAGGTGCCACAGCTCGTGGAATCCGAAGATTCCGGGCACCAGGTTGGGACGTTTTAGACCGTAGATCAGGGCGCCGGCGCTGTAGACGAGGCCGCCGCCGAGGATCCAGGCTATCCCGCCTGATGGTATCGCCCGGAAGATTGCGGAGGCGGCGATCACGGCGAGCCACCCCATAGCCAGGTAGATTCCCACGGAGAGCCAGCGTGGGACGTCCATCCACAGAAGTTTGAGCACGACGCCGCACAACGCCAACGTCCAGATCAGACCAAGCAATCCCGTCCGCCAGCCACCCTCCAGCGCGAGTAGGCAAATAGGGGTGTAGGTACCCGCTATAAGGACGAAGATCGTCATGTGATCCAACCTCCTCAGCCTCGCGGTCGTGGGCGGAGAGGTAGGCAGAAGATGGTAAAGGGCGCTCACCCAGTACAACGCGACGAGGCTGAGACCGAAGACGCCGAAAGCCACGAGTTCGTCCACCCTGCCGGCCGCCTTCCTCAGCAGAACGATCAATGCGACCAGAGCAAGCAAACCCCCCACAAGATGGGTGAGCCCGCTGACGGGCTCTCGCAACCTCCCTTTCATCCCTCGCCTCATGTCCCTTCCAGCCGATAACTACACACGAACATTGTGCGCCACCCCGGCGACGCCTGTGCTCCAGACGATAGATGTTCTGCTCGGAGATCGTATAATCTACGCCACAGGAGCGTATGAGGGGGCATGGCAGAGCGGACGAATGCGCTGGTCTTGAAAACCAGAGGCGGTAGAACGCCCGAAGGTTCGAATCCTTCTGCCCCCGCTTTCTGGCCATTGGCTCGCGAAGGAGATTGCCTCATCTAAATTCTGTTAAAAATTGTTAAAATAATGAAGACTTTTGCGTTTCGATTCTGTACACTGTGGGTACCTTCTCAACTGGAGAAGACAAGTGCAGGCCACTTGAGAGATAGAGTAGAGAGAAGGAGGACTGGATGAAGAGGGCAATTTTTCTGGCTATGGCCGCTCTCCTGGCCATGCTAATCCTGGTGCCGATGGCAGTGGCTCAGGACACCACTATGATGGAGGCTACGATGTCGGCACCTCCGGGTCAGGTTCCGGAAAGCGGTGGTCCTGCCATCCTTCTGCCGGCAGCGGCGCTGCTTCTCGGGTCGGGCATCCTGACCTACGCGATTCTGCGGCGCAGGTAGTAACCAACTAGAGTTTTGCGGGCCGGCCCGTTCGCGGGCCGGCCCTTCTGGAGCCGGGGGAGAGCCTGCACTTTCCTGGCTCTCCGCTTTGCGGTCGCCGCGGCGCTGGCGGCCTTCGTCACGCAGATAGCATCGAGTAGTGCGCGATCGAAGAGGGTCGTGCTCAGGGCCAAGAATCAGGAGAGATTCGTGATGCGACGCAACTTCGGTTTGGTCGTGGTTGCAACCGCTCTTGTAGCGCTATTCTTTCTAGCTCTCGCCCTAGCCCGAGCACAGGGTAAGCTGCCCGTGCTGGCCCTCGATGTCACAGAGCACCTTTTCGGGATCGTACTCGCTGTGTTCGTCTTCGAGCGGATGCTCGCCTGGCGAGAAGCGCGCCATTGGCTCGCGGCAAAAGATTGGCTGTATTTGATCCTGCTCGAGACGGTCGATGATCTCCTGAAAGGCTTGCTTCCTGCTACGGTTCCTCGAGAAGGGGTGGGAACCGAAGAGAAAACTTCCGTCTATGAGGTGACTGGAGAGCGGATTCATGTTGGCGAGACCGTTCGCTACAGTCCGCTCCGGCTCTTGGTCAGACCGGGGGAGAAGGACCTGCAGTCCCACATCTACTGGTACGCCACGGAAGTGGGACCGCTAAGATACGTGGAGTTGGCCAAAGAGGCTTTGTCCGACACTCGGGCACAGATCAGGGATACGTTCGGATCCTCGGCCCGGTTGATGGATGCCGACATCACGACTATGTTGATAAGCTTCGAACAAGCGGCCATGGCCGCCATAAGGCATTTGGACTCGGCTGCGAACATGCGAAACGAAAAGTTGGAAGATGCATCGTATCGTGATGGCGAGGCATCGACAACGCAGCGTGCAAGAGAAGCCGATAATGAACTGGCCTTCGTTAGTAGCATCATTGTAGAGTCCGTCATCGATTCGGCGATGAAGCCGAAGGCTTGGCTCGAGGATCAGAGGCACACCAGGGAGGGCCCATCATCACCCTTCCGGCGTCTCCAGGCGCGCAGTCGGGCCGGTACGGGCCCGAAGAAGCGTACCTGAGACTTATCCGATTCTTTCCGCCGCTCCCAAGGGAGGGGGTGGCGGCGGGAAGGAAGGCACTATACTCCGGTGAGCGGCACCGTAGTGCAAGGTGCAGAACGACGCCAGGCTGGGGCGGTGGCTGGGTCAAGCAGGGAACTGGATTGGATCCTGGGCGGTGGAACCCTCGCGTTCGTGTTGCTGTTAGGGTTCGTGTCGAGCAGCAGCATGGAGCTGACCCAGGGTCTCAAATGGCTGCTCGGTGGGCTCCTTCTGATAGGGAGCATCGTTGCCACTCTCTTGGTGGCCTGGCACTTGTGGAACAGGCCTACGACCCCGACCGCCAGGGAACTTTCCCTACGCTTCGAGGCAGTCCGTTCCATGAGCGGAGCCCAGTTCGAGGTCTTCACGGCCGACCTCTTCAGGGCGATGGGAGATCAAGCGGTAGTGCTCGGGGGAGCAGGGGATCAGGGCGTCGACGTTATCGTGAACCGTCGTGGCGAGCGTGTCGCCGTGCAGTGCAAGAATCACAGGAGGCCTGTGGGTAACAGGCCCGTGCAGGAAGTCTATGCCGGAGCCCAGCATCATCGGTGCGTAGTGGCCTGTGTAGTGGCTCCTGCCGGCTACACCAGAGGAGCTATCGCCCTGGCGAGGAGTACGGGCGTCTCGCTCTACGATGTCGACACCGTACGCCAGTGGATACGAAAAGTGGACAAGCTCGAGAAGGAGCGTGCGAGCGAGTCAGAGATCAGTGACCGAAATACGCCTATCACCAAAGAGATAGCGGAGGCCAGAAAGAGGGCTGTATGGCATCCACATCCCGACGACCCACCGAAGAGTTAGAGCATTTCAGCATCTCTCCATCCGCCCCTCGAGGGTATATCTCCACCGACGCAAGTACTGCCCGGGTTCTGCTGCCGGGTAGGGACCACGCCCCATATCGTCGACGCCGATTATGCCCTCCGTTGGGTGAGTATTGAACTCGGCGTACGCAAGCGCCTTGTCAGCCAGTCGAACGCTGGCATAGTCCCAGGCGTACTGCGGGTCCTTCAGCGACTGTCTGCCCGCGACGATCCTGGCTCCCAGAGGAGTGCGGCAGACCGCCGCCTCGCAGCCCATGTGAAGCTTCCTGCTGCTCACATAGCCGCGCTCGTCGACCTCCTCCAGGGTGAACCGTGCGGGGTCGTCGCTGGTTTCAGGAGGATGTTCCAGCGAATGTGCTGGCGGGTCCTCAACCGGAGGGAATGCGTCGCCGGGCTCCCGGGAGGCTTCCGATACCATCGCCCACATCAGCCACAGGACGATGGCTATCACCAGGCTCTCCAACGCGAGCATTAACCACGCGAACCAGATCATCTCGTGGGCCCGAGGGCGCTCATCTTGCCTACCGCCGCCAACAATAGTCCGCCTTGCTTACTCTTCTCTACCTTCGGATTCTATCCCCTCGCCGCGTTGCCGTGCCGAGAAGTACAATACTGTTGTAGCGAAGAGGAATTTTATCGAGTACGAGAGCCGTGGCGCCCTCGTTGATTGGACGACGCAGCGGTGGGTTCAGGCGACAGGGCGGTTCAGATATCCCAGAGATTTCCTTCTTCAGGGAAGGTGCTCCTGACCGAGAGCCTGGAGACCTTGTAGCCGGTCTCTTCGACGGTGCGCTTGATCTCCTCCTGCTCAGCCTTCCCCCCTTCGAATGAGACGGCCACCACGTTCCCTGTCGGACTGGCCTCAACGCTGGAGACGTAGGCCAGCTTCCTCAACACCCCTTCGATGTCTTCTAGGGCCGCACCCTCTTTCTCCGCTGGTCTGGTTACGTAGACGTGTACATCTGCCACGGTTGATCCCTTCTCTCACTCAGTTTGGGCCAGGGCTACATTGACCTGTATGGCCCTGATATACCCGAAAAGATCGCGAAACATCCGCCACATTGGCCGCGAGGCTCGAGATGAGGCCCAATCTCCAGGAGGATCTCGTTGACCGGAATACAGCGCTTTATGTAGCGCAGAGCCAAGCTCCACCCTCGACCTGTCCGGCATGGACGGCGGCGCTAGCGGTTACGCGCTCGTGGACAGCCCACCGAGCCGCTCGGAGGTTGCGTTGTGTCATGTTCGCGGGTGAGAAATTCTGCGAAGTACGTGCCGCAACAAAGGCACTTCCGAGCGAGTCTTCGCTATTTGCCTCAAACCTTCGCTATTTGCCTTAAATCTTCGCTATTTGCCTTAAATCTTCGCTATTTGCGTTATACTATGCGCTTGGAAACCAAAGAAGGGGGATGCCCACTCAAGTGAGTAGGTTAGAGCAGGCACTCAACAAGCCCAAGGTGGTGCTCGTCGTTGGGGTACTCGCCGTGGCCCTCAACGTTTTGTTGTACTTCGGCCTCTTCCTACCCAGGATGACGCCGCTTATCGCGCACATAAACCCTATTGGCACCTCCCTTCCTGAGGCTATTAGTAAGTCAGATCTTGAGGCTAATAGCAATTCTCATCCCGAGGATAGTAGTAAGTCTAATTCGGAGTCTAGTAGTAAGTCGGGTCCTGAGGTTGGTAGTAAATCTGATCCGGAGTCTAGTAGTAAGTCAGGTCCTGAGGTTGGTAGTAAATCTGATCCGGAGTCTAGTAGTAAGTCAGGTCCTGAGGTTGGT
>DATDKO010000461.1:0-17996 GCA_036519935.1 Rubrobacter sp.
CAGATCCTGACGTCCAGGCCACGCTGGCGGGCAGCCCCCAGGTGTGCCTCGAAGCTGTCTGTCCCGAAGGCGAAGGGCAGGACGTCGGGGGGTTGTATAAGGAGCGCGTTCGTACCGGAACGCATCCCATCGGGGGAGATAACTGCCGAAGGCCCCTCCCCCACCTCCTGCAGTACCGCTCGCACATCGCCCGCATCGAGGAGCGGAAGATCTGCGGGGAGCACGAGGAGCGTCGAGGCACCGAGTTCCAGCGCCCTGCGGCGTCCCTCTTCGAGGGCGGGATTGAGCCCGCGGCTCTCCTGGACGAGCGGTGTTGCGCCGCGTCTCTTTGCCTCTTCCAGAACCATTCGGTCGGGGCTAACTACGCAAACGTCCTCGACCCCTGCCTCCGCGATCGCACGCACGACACGGCCCATCATATACAGGGTGAGCCCTGCCCTGGCGCCGGGATCTACGATCGGCGCCAGGCGACTCTTGGTGCCCTGCAGGTCCTTGACAGGCACGACAGCGGACACGCCCAAGGTCGTGCTCATCGCGCCACCAATCCCGCACCGAACTCCAGCGTCTCCGACGCGAGGCGCGCCCGGTCTCCGGCGTCGCGCATAACCGACTCCGTTACCAGGACGCGCATCCCGAGAACCTCGATGCCGGCCTGTTGGCCCTCGTCGGTTCGGTCGACGACCATACCGTCAACCAGGCCCGCGTACATCCTGGCCACACCCGTAGCAGAGACCTCGTGGCCGAGTGAGGCGAGCATCCTGTCTGCCGGACCCTTGAGCGCGCGTCCGCCAACGATCGGGCTGACGGCCACCTTCGGGACGTTGGAGGAAGCCAGGGCCTCCATCATCCCAGGCAAGGCCAGGATAGGGCCGACGCTCACGACCGGATTCGAAGGACAGAAGACGATGGCGTCGGCACGGGAGACCGCCGCAAGGACACGCTCCGTGGGCCTGGCATCCTCGATACCTCGCAACTCGATCCCCAACACCTCGTCTCTCTGTCCACGGCGCACGAAGTACTCCTGGAACTCGAGGCGACCTGCAGGGGTCTCCAGCACCGTCGAGACAGGATCGTCGCTCATGGGCAGCACGGCGCTCTTCACGCCAAGGGCACCGGATAGTCCGGCCGTAACATCCGTGAGCGTCTCCCCAGAGCCCATGTGGGACGTTCTGAGTATGTGGGTTGCGAGGTCCCTATCGCCGAGCTTGAACCAGGTCTCTTCGCCGTAGCTTTCGACCATGTTCAGAGTCTCGAACGACTCACCTGCAATGCCCCAGCCGGTCTCGGGGTTGGAGAGCCCGCCCAGCGTGTACATGACCGTGTCGAGATCGGGGCAGATGTGCAGTCCCCACAGGTCGAAGTCGTCGGCGGTGTTCACTACCACAGATAGATCCCCCGGTGGCAGCACGTCTTGCAGTCCGCTAGCAAGCTTAGCGCCGCCTACCCCGCCGGCGAGCGCACAGACCTTCATCGCGGCCCCGGTACGGCGCGGCCTACCCTAGCCGGCCGCGACATCGTAACCCTCGAGCGCATAGGTCGTGAGGGCGAGGCTGCTGAGTGCGTCGGTGATTCTGCCGTCCATCGCCATGGCAACGGCCTCGCGCAAGGGAACGCGTCGCACGCCGATGACCTCGGTCCCTTCCGGCTGCCGCTCCCCAGGTACGAGACCCGTGGCGAGAAACCACACAGCGTACTCGTCGGCGACCGAGTTGGAGAGGTAAGCCTCCCCGAGCTTCCGCCAGTTCCTGGCTTCCAGGCCTGTCTCCTCCCTCAGCTCGCGCTGGGCCGCACGCAGGGGTTCCTCGTCCTTCGGGCAGCCGCCTTCAGGTATCTCCCACGAGTAGCGTTCCAGGGGATAGCGGTATTGCCCGACGAGGTAGACGTGGTCCTCCTCCACGGGCAGGACGCCGACGGCGGTGTTCTTGTAGTGGACGACGCCGTAGATGCCAGGCTCGCCATCAGGCCTTATCACGCTGTCCTCGCGGACCGAGATCCAGGGGTTCTCGTAGACGTTCCTCGAACGGAGCGTCCGCCACGGGCTCCGTGTCTCCTCCCCCATCATGACCCGCCCAGACCGGGACTGCTGAAGATCTCGGCACAGCGCCGGTCCAGCCGAACGAGCAGGGCGGCGGGCGAGACGACGCCGTGCCTCTGCGCGAGGGACGCCATCAGCTCCCTCCCCCACTCCCAGGCAGAGAGGTAAGCCTGGCGAAGCTCGTCCCTGTCAAGGCGTGCGGTGCAGCCACGTACCTGGCGTAGGAGGTCTGGGATATCTCCGCCTCCAAAAACTTCGCGGAGTTGAACCAGTGCAACGTCGATCCTTCCAGCTCTCTGACCATCTGTAACAGGCGGTCGCGTACGATCCCGAGGAGGTCGAGCGAACGCGCAAGCTCGCCCCTGGCGAAAATGTTCGATCCGAAGACGAACCAGTTCACAAAGCAGTCCCAGACGAACCGTATCTGCCCCGGCGTGTCGCGCTCCGGCGGCGGACCGACGATCTCTCGAAGGCGTGGGGCCAACTCCCCGGTGCGGTCGAGGACGAGGGTGTCTTCCAGCGAGGGAAGCCAGTCAGCGTCCCTCATCGACTCGCCGACGACCCTCTCGATATCCGAGGCGCGGTCGAAATGGAACTCGCCCCTGACGAGGTTCTCGAAGATCGCCGTCCCGTTCCCGTACTCGTTCACGAAGTACAGTCCGACGGGTGAGATCCTGGAGACCCATTCCTCCTGGTCGAGGCCCTCCAGCTCCTCATCGCTGAAAAACAGGATGAACTCGATGTCCGAGAACCCATCCCCCTCTCCCTGCGCGAAGGAGCCGTACATCATCGCCGCCGCGAGACGTTCGTCCTCCCGGCAGACGCTGCGCTCGATCATGGCTTCCTGCTGGAGCATCGTCCTCCGTACGATCCGACCTGTATCCGGGCTGCTATCTTAGCACCACAGATGTGGCGGCCCTCCAGGGGCCGGTAGATACCAGACCAGAAGGCGTGACGTACTCGGAGATCCATATGACCAAAGACACAGGGTCGTTCATTGCCCGCAAGTGACCGCGTGGAGATCCTGGTGGCGGGACCCTTCGACGACGCCGAAGATGGTTTCGGTCTGCAACAGGCTGTGCTCGAGGAGGTCGCGGCGCAAGAACGCGGCCCTACGGCCCTGATGTGGACCTCCTCGCCCTACGTCGGGGCGACGCGGCAGGAGACGCGTCTGCCCGGCTTTGCGGCGGTGACAGAGGTGGCCTCAGGACTCGGTTTCCCCGTGCTGGTACGGAATTCCGGCGGCGGGGCCGTCGCGGCGAACAGGGGCTCTTTATCATTCTCCCTAACTTTTCCCGTAGAGGATCTGCGCCACGGTCTCTACGAGCGCTACTCGGAGGGCCTGGATCTCATCGCCTCAGCGCTGCGACGTATCGGGGTCGAAGCCGAGGGCGGCGAGGTCGAGGGCGAGTTCTGTCCCGGGGCTTACTCCGTGCGTTCCGGCGGCCCTTGGGGCGTCAAGCACGCCGGGCTCGCACAAAGGGTCACGCGCCGGTCCGCGCGCCTCGAAGCCCTCATTCTGGTCTCGGAAACGGATGAGGTCAGGGCCGTACTGGAGAGCGTCTACGGTCTGTTGGGACTACCGTTCCGGCCAGGGAGCGTCGGGGACCTGCCGGCGGACCTGCCGCGCGTTATACAGGCGCTCTCGGAGGAGGTGCGCGAGCGTTACGAGGCGGAGGAAGGACGGATCGGAGAGAGGACCATGGACCGGGCGCGGGCGTTGCGAGGCGAATGGCGGGTTATCCCCGAAACAGGTTCCTCGTTGTGAGGTAAAGTCTCGCCCGATGGAGTACGTATTCAACGCATTCGTAACGCTGCTCGTGGTCATCGATCCGCTGGGTCTCGCGCCCATCTTCGCCGCGCTCACCCAGGGTTTCTCGGAGAAGCAGAAGCGCGAGTCCGCCATAAGGGGCACGCTGCTTGGCGCCCTCATCCTATTCGTGTTCGCGCTCGCCGGCGACGTGCTGCTCGAGGCCCTCGGCATCGGGCTTCCGGCTTTTCGAATCGCCGGCGGACTGCTGCTTTTCTTGCTCTCGCTCGATATGGTCTTCGCCAGGCCTTCGGGGATGCGCGCCACGACCGTGCGCGAACAGGAGGAGGACGAATACCAGCAGGACATCTCCGTCTTCCCCCTGGCCATCCCGCTTCTCGCGGGTCCCGGTGGTATTACCACCGTCCTTCTCTTCACCGGCGGCAGCAGCGTCGGCCAGGTAGCGCTGTTCATGGTGGTGCTGCTCGTGATACTTCTTCTGACCCTGGGCTCCCTGCTGCTCGCCCCGCGCGTCATGCGGGTCCTGGGGGAGACGGGTGCCAACGTACTCTCGCGCGTCCTCGGCGTGCTGCTCGCCGCGCTCGCCGTCCAGTTCGTGATCGACGGCCTCCAATCAAGCCTCGCTTAAAGGACGGATATACTGACTGGCATGTCGGACGCACCCATAGTGATCGTCGGCGGGGCTACCTGGTGGCCGGGTAGTTACCGCAACTTCGCGAGCTTGCTGCAGGAGATCTCCGGCTCCGAAGTGTACATTGCCCCCCTGACACCCCTTGACTGGACCCTGGGATACTTCCGGGGCTTCGGGCAACTGGTCTTCGAAGTCGCGAGTGCGGTGGACAGGGCGCTGCTCGAGAGCGAGGCGAAAAAGGCGGTGCTCGTGGGACACTCGGCGGGCGGCCTCGCGTGCAGGGTGTATATAGGCGGAGATCCTCCGTACGGAGGCAGGCGTTACTCGGGACACAGGAGGGTGGAGTGCCTGATCACACTAGGCACCCCACATACCGTCGCGGATAGACAACGCCTCGCACCGATCACCCGCGTAAACGAACTCTTCCCCGGCGACCTCCACGCTGAAGCTGGCTTGCGCTACGTCTCGGTCGCCGGTAGCGTCGCCGACGGCGCCTCCTCACCCGGGGCCCGCAAGCGCTACGAGCGGTTCGTCGAAGACGGTAGGGTGGCCGGAGACGGGGTCGTGCCTGTCGATGCGGCCCTGCTTCCCGGCTCGGAGAGCCTGATCGTAGACGGCGTCCATCACAACAGGCGTCTCGGCCGTTGGTACGGCTCGGACACGGAGACGGTGGGGCGATGGTGGCCCCAGGAGTTGCGTGTGGGAGGCTCTCGTGGGAGACCCGCGTGCGTAGAAGCTTCACGCCAACAGAAAAGGCTGTGAATGCCGTCTGACGGTACGGACAAGCGAGAGTATCCCTGGGAGGTCAGGGAGGCCGACGCCGACGCCCTGCGGAGCGCGATGAGCCACTACCCTACCGGCGTGACGGTCGTGACGAGCGGAAGGGAGGAGAAGGTCGAGGGCATGACTGCGAACGCTGTGATCTCCGTCTCCCTCGACCCGCTGCTCTTCCTGGTGAGCGTCCACAAAGACGCGCGCATCAACCAGCGCATCAGGGAGGAAGGGTCCTTTACGGTGAACCTCCTGGCGGACGACCAGGAAGGACTCAGCAGGCTCTTCGCCTCGCCCGACCGCTCCAGCGGACTACCGGCGCTTCACTCTCTCGGCGGCGGCTACGGCTCGACCGGGGCACCGCTGGCGGCCGGCGCACTTGCGGCGATCGATTGCGAGTTAGCCGAGATCTACGCGGGAGGCGACCACGACCTGTTCCTCGGCAGGGTCGTCGAGGTCCGTCTGGGCGATACGCGCAAGGGACCACTGATCTTCCATGAGGGCGGCTATCCGGCCCTGAAACCCGTGCCCCGTCCGGAAGAGCCTGGCGCCTTCGTCGACTCCGTCAGGGGCTTCGACGCCCGCCTGAACCGCCTGCGCGACAGAAGACGGCGCTAGATGATAAGCAAGGAGCTGCTCTCTATAGTCCGTCCCCGTCCTTCGGATACGGGGGGTATTGTCTACGCCGGTGGTATCGAGAGGGAAGGTATGATCCTGGGCGGCAAAGCCCGCTCTCCGGCGACGGGCGAAACCTACGAGATCAAAGGCGGATACCTGGATCTCCTGAAGTCTCGCACCGGTGCAGACAGCCTCGCCAACCTCACCAATCTCCTGCCAGGCGCCGGACGCGGCTACGAACCGCTCTGGCGCATGCACTCCCTCAGCCTGCTCACCGGCGAACCCTTCCCGAACGAGCGGGAGCTGGAGATCATCAAACGTCTCGTCCGCCCCCTCCGCGGCGGCCGCTACCTCGACCTGGGTTGCTCCGCAGGCCTCTACACCCGCAGCCTCAGCGCCAACCTCGACAGAGGTGCCGCCGTAGGAATAGACATCTCCCCGTCCATGCTAGAGGAAGCCGTCCGCCGCGCACGCAGGATCGGGGCGAATCCGTCCTTCGTCAGGGCGAATGCGAAGAGTCTTCCTTTCCTCGACGCCTCCTTCCAAGGCGCCGTCTGCGGCGGCACCCTAAACGAGTTTGGAGATCCCGCACGAGTCTTGCGGGAGACCTACCGGGTCCTCGAACCCGGCGGGCGGCTCGCAATCATGGGCATCCTGCGTGCAGGCACGCCTCGTGGACGCCGGCTCCAGCGCTTCCTCTCCACGGGTGGGATCAGGTTCTTCGACCCCGACGAGCTACAGAGCCTGCTCGACCACGCGGGCTTCGAGCCAGACCCGCCCCAGACGTACGGTCCCGTCTTCTTCTCGGGTGCTACCCGACGGGGTTGACGCTACCGCCGCGCTCTACAAAGCATCCACCGTCTCGGGGGTCGGGAGCGCTCCCTGGGCGCCCGCCTCCGTCACGGCCGCCGCCCCGGCCCGTACGGCGTAGGCAACCGCGTCTTTCAGAGTGGCGTCGGCGGCGAGCCTTGCGGCCAGGGCCCCGACGAACGCGTCTCCGGCACCCGTTGTGTCAACGACATCCACGCTCGGAGCCGGGAGGTGTTTCGCGGATTCGCTGCTCGAGAAGACTGCACCGTCTTCTCCGAGCGTGACCACGACGGATCCTGGCCCCAGCGACAGGAGCCTCGGGGCTGCATCGAGCGCCCCATCTACACCTTCGACCCTCTCTCCGAGGAGGAAGGCGGCCTCGTGCTCGTTGATCACCAGGGGGTCCAGCTTCTCGAGCAATGCCCGCTGAACTTCGAACGGGGGCGCAAGGTTGACCAGAGAGCGGATCCCGCTCTCTGCCGCGACCTCGACAGCCCGCAGGACGACCTCCGGTGGGATCTCCATCTGGGCGACGAGGACTTGCGCCGCTCCTATCGACTCGGAGGCATGGTCTACGTCCTCCGCTGTGAGGCGGCGGTTCGCGCCAGGTGCGACCGTGATCGCATTCTCCCCATCAGGGGTGACGGTTATGAAGGCCGCGCCTGTGGACGAATCGGGAACCTCCTGCACAAGGGTCGTATCGACACCCTTATCGGAGAGCGACCGTACCAGCGGCCCGCCGAACCCGTCGTCGCCGACGCGGCCAAGGAATGCCACGCTCGCGCCGAGGAGGGCCACGGCGGCGGCCTGGTTGGCCCCCTTGCCGCCGTTGTGGGTCGCGAGACGAGCGTCCGTGACCGTTTCGCCAGGCGCGGGACGGCGCTCCACGCTCAGGACGAAGTCCTGGTTTATGGAACCAACGACGAAGACGTCAGCCACTCCGACTCTCCTCTGCCGACTACTATCTCTAGCTCAGAAGCTCTGGGACCTCGGGGTCGACCACTACCTCGAGCAGGTACGGTTTCCCGGCATTCAGGGTGCGCTCGGCGGCGGGAAGCAGGTCCCCACCCTCCTCTACAAGCTCGCCATCGACGCCGAGTCCCCGCGCAATCCCGACGAGGTCTATACCCTCCACGTCGAGCCCAGGCACCCTGTCCCCCGCGCCGATAGCGTCGCGGAAACCCTTGAGGATTGAGTAACCCCTGTTGTTGATAACGATGAAGGCGACGTCGGCCCCGTAGCGGGCTGCGCTCCAGAGCGCCTGGACCGAGTACATGCTCGACCCGTCGCCTATTAAGCAGACGACAGGCCTGTCAGGGACCGCGAGCTTGAACCCGACGGAGCCAGGCATACAGAAGCCGAGCCCCCCGGCGGCCGAAGTATGGTAGCCGCCGGGTCGGTCGAAGCGGATGTAGGTGTGGAGCTTCGCCTTGCTCGAAGCCGTTTCGTCGAAGACCGCCGCATCCTCGGGCAGTACTCTTGCTATGGTGTGCATCACATACTCTACCGACATCGGCGTTTCGGCCTCCGGCTCGGGTGGGGTCTCATGGGCAGGTGGGGGTTGGCGGTCCACCCCTGGGAGTAGCTCCGTGAGACCCCGGATCGCAAGCCCCACATCCCCGACGACGCCCGTCCCGACCGCCGCACGGGCCACCTCTTCGGGATCCTCGGAGATGTGGAGTACCTGCGTCTGGCCCTCGACGGTCGCGCCAGGCACGTAGGGATAGTACAGGAAGACGGGCGCGCCAAGGACGAGGACGACGTCGTGGCCAGAGAGTCGTTCGGCGAGCTGCTTCTGGGCCGGGGGGAGATGCCCCTGGAAGAGCGGGTGGTTCTGGGGGAAGCTGGCGAGCGGGGAGATGGGGTCCTGCCAGACAGGCGCCACGAGCTTCTCGACGAGCGTGACGGCGTCGTGAAAAGCCCCGGACCGCTCGACGCCGGCCCCCGTGACGACAGCGGGGCTTCGGGCTTCCCCGAGGATGCCAGCGAACCGCCTGATCGCGTCAGGGTCTGGGGCGGTGCGGTGGATCACGTCGTGATCTTCCAGCGGCTCTGCTTGCGCCTCCCAGTCGTCCATCGGGATCGAGACGAAGACAGGGCCCTTGGGCTGTTGCATCGCGGTGTGGTAGGCGCGCCGGATCTCCCCAGGCACGTCCTCGGCCCGTACGGGCTCGAAGCTCCTTTTTACGTAGGGCTTCGCAAGGTCGACGAGCTCTCCGGTGAGCAGCGGCTCGAGGGATCTGTGACGCCTGTCCTGCTGCCCTGCGGTGACCACGAGCGGGGTCTTGTCGTGCCACGCCGTGATCATGGCCCCCATTGCGTTGCCGAGGCCGGGTCCTGTGTGCAAGTTGACCAGGGCAGCCTGTCCCGTACCCTGGGCGAAACCCTCGGCCATCCCGAGCACCGCCGCCTCCTGAAGCCCGAGCACGTAGCGGAAGTCTTCGGGGAAGTCCTTGAGGAAAGGCAACTCCGTCGAGCCGGGGTTGCCGAAAACCGTAGTCATCCCCAGACGGCGCAACAGATCGAAGGTCGCCTCGCGGACCGTGGCCATGGCACCTCTCCCCTCTGTGAGATTCTCCCCTTCGGACCAAATAAAATCAGAGGTAGAAGCCGGCTTTCGCCGGCTTCTACCTCCGGCTCGCGGCCAGTCGCCGCACGATCACGGAGGCAACAACTAGCGCCACCGCCCTGACCAACCCTTGCAGGACCGCCTCGGTCAGGTCGTCCCTTATGCCCCTGCGTTCGGGGGTCTCCTTCTCGATAAATCTGGCCAGCGGCTGGCTGAGGCCGATGGAGATCCCTATGGAAAGCAGCGTTACAAGCTGCTTCTGGGTCTTGTCGCTCATCCTACTCCTCCCTGCCGGCGCTTCAGGACCGCCTATCCCGCGCATCTCTCTCACCCTGTCGAAGCCGGCGACGGTAATAATGTACCCGGACGCAGCATCGGCCGGTGCGATGTATCCCTGGTCGACCAGGTATCTGGCCGCGATCGCGCACTCGGTAGACTCGGGGTCGAGATCGGCCCTCGGCGCCGCGCCCTTTCCTGGTATCTCTGGTCCGCCGAGCGGCACCGGCTCCGTGAGCTTCCCGCCCGAGAGGTCGTAGAAGGCGCCAAGAAGCCGCTCCGCGTTCTCTTCTACCCCGCTTGTAGCCAAGATTCCACCCCTATCGGAGTCGCCTCTTCGCCCCACCGAGTCCTTCGAACAGAATTCGGCCGGACACCTTCACAGTACCCGACCCTGGCGTCGCCTAACCCTCACCCTCCGCAAGGCATCCTTCGTAAGGTACCAATCAGAAGTGTAGAATGACGCGGGTAACATTTTGAAGCCGGACCAAGGGCAGGATGTCAGAGGCAAGAAAAACAGTCTTGGACGATCGCTACGACGTTGTTCGACCACTCGGTAGCGGAGGCATGGGAGAGGTGTACCTCGCCCGCGACAGGGTGCTCGGGCGCAACGTGGCGCTGAAGGTGCTGAGGAAACAGTACGCAGGCGACGACGAGTTCGCCGAACGGTTCAAGCGCGAGGCCATGAGTGCGGCTTCACTCTCCCACCCGAACATCGTCCAGGTCTACGACAGGGGCGAGACGGAAGAAGGGGCCTCTTACATAGCCATGGAATACGTGCCTGGCGGCACGCTCAAAGAGAGGATCTGCAGGGAGGGCCCGCTCGAGGCGGCGGACGCCGCCGGGCTTGGTGCGCAGGTCGCCGAGGCGCTTGGAGCGGCCCACGACAGGGGAATGGTCCACCGCGACATAAAGCCCCAGAACGTACTACTCGCAGCCAGGGGCGGAGCGAAGGTGGCAGACTTCGGCATCGCAAGGGCCGGCTCCTCCGCGACGATCTCCAGGACGGGGTCCGTGATGGGTACCGCCGGCTACATGTCCCCCGAACAGGCCCTTGGCAAGCCTGCGACCCCTAAAAGCGACCTCTACTCCCTCGGAGTGGTGCTCTACGAAGCGCTCACAGGCGAACTGCCGTACACCGCCGACAACCCGATCGCCGTCTCCATGAAGCACGTGAACGAGCCGCTACGGCCGCCCATAGAACTAAACCCCCGGATACCCAGAGGCATGAACGCTCTCGTGACGAAGCTCCTAGCGAAAGATCCGGAAGACCGCTACGCGGACGCCGACGAGCTTGCGGACGACCTCTGGAGGGTGAACCGTGGACTCGAGCCGGTCTCGGCGGGTGTCGGAAGAAAGCTGGGACAGAGCGCGCAACGTAATGCGGTCGCGTCGCCAAACGTCACGAAGGAGATGCAGAGACCCCGGCCAGGCCCGGTACCGTATCGACGCAGGCGAGGCTTGCCCTGGTTGCTGATCGCGCTGGCCGCGATCCTGTTTTCCCTCGGCGTGCTCGGCAGCGTCCAGGCTGTTCTGGGTCCGGACGCCATGAATGGCTGGTTCGACGTCTTCCAGGGAGACAAGCGATCTCCTGGCCAGCCCGCTGGACCGGAGAAGGTGAAGGTACCCGACGTGGACGGGCTCACCAGGAGTGTGGCAGAGAAGAGGCTCACCGACGCGGGGCTAGAGGTCGGGAATGTTACTTCGTTTCCGAGCGACAGTGTCGCCGCAGGCAGAGTCATCGAGCCAGGCATCGTTGCAGGCACACCAGTCGAGCCAGGCACGGATGTGAACCTGACAATCAGCTCTGGACCACAACCTTCCTCATCCGCGAGCTCGTCCGCGTCTGCCCAGTCGAGTCCCGAACCAGGGGCTTCCGCCTCGGCAAGCTCTTCCTCTTCGGCGCAGCCCACCCCGCGGGAGGCTCGCCAGGCGGTCGATGGGCCGGCGGCAGGGGCGAATGACTCCAGGGGTAACGTACCCAGGACCAAGGCACAAAAGAGTCCACCCGCACAAAGGCAGAACGCGGCTCCACCGGCAAAGGCACCTGTGGATGACAGCGGGGGGCACGGTCGCAGTGGAAACCGCGGGCACGGTGGAGGACCCGAGAAGGATTGAAGCGATCGGCAGAGGCATCGACCTGCTGCCAATCACGCCTACGAGCGGTAGGCTTCTAGCGAAAACAAGTAGCTGACTGGCTGAAATGCTGACACAATGAGGGGCGTAAGAGTCGAGTTTATCGCGGGAGGGAGAGAAGCATGAAGGCGATCCGGATACACGAGTTCGGCGGGCCCGAGGTCCTGAGCTACGAGGACGTCGAGATCCCAGAACCGGGCCCCGGTCAGGCGCGCGTGAAGCTCGCGGCCTCTGGCGTCAACTTTATAGACGTCTACCAGCGCACGGGCCTCTACCCCGGCGACCTGCCGCGCACGCTCGGGCAAGAAGGCGCCGGCGAAGTGGACGCTGTGGGTGAAGGCGTCGATGACGTGTCGCCAGGAGACTACGTTGCGTTCGCGAGCACGCCGGGGTCCTACGCGGAGTACGTGGTCGCCCCGGCCGAGAACTTGGTGCCTTTCAACGCCACGCTTGTCGAGGCGCGGGTTGCTGCGGCCGCCATGCTCCAGGGCATGACAGCGCACTACCTGACGCACAGCACCTTCCCGCTACAGGAAGGCCAGACGGTGCTCGTGCACGCAGCCGCAGGCGGCGTCGGCCTTCTGCTCGTCCAGCTCGCAAAGATGCGGGGGGCGACCGTGATCGGTACCGCAGGCACCCAGGAGAAAGCCAAGCTCGCCAGGGAAGCGGGGGCCGACGAGGTCATCCTATACACCGAGCAGGACTTCGTCGAGGAGACGAACCGTATCACAGGCGGAGAAGGCGTGCACGTCGTCTACGACTCGGTAGGAAAGGACACCTTCGACGGTAGCCTCGACACCTTGCGCCCGCGCGGCTACATGGTGCTCTTCGGGGCATCCAGCGGTCCCGTGCCCCCGTTCGACCCCCAGACCCTGAACCAGAAAGGCGGCCTCTTCCTCACCCGGCCAGCCCTCGCCCAGTACACCGCGACCCGCGAGGAGCTCCTGTGGCGCGCCGAGAGCCTATTCTCCTGGATCGGGCAGAACAACCTCGACGTCCGCATCGGCGGCACCTACTCCCTCGAAGACGCAGAGCAGGCCCACCGCGACCTCGAAGGCCGCAAAACCACGGGCAAGCTACTCCTGATCCCCTAGGACGATACCGTGAAGCTCGACGCCGCCCTCGGGACCGAGGGCGATTACCTCAGAGGGATAGACAGGACCGCCCGCGCGGCCGAAGACCTTGGCTTCGCCGGCCTGTGGACCAGCGAGACCAAGCACGACGCCTTTCTGCCTCTGGCCATAGCCGCCAACGAGACGCATCAGATAGGGCTTGGCACCTCCGTCGCCATCGCCTTCTCCCGCTCCCCTATGGAGACGGCGCAGACCGCCTGGGACCTCCAGGACCTCTCCGATGGACGTTTTGTGCTAGGCCTCGGCACGCAGGTCAAGGCCCACATAACCCGCCGCTTCTCGATGCCCTGGGATAGGCCAGCCGCGCGGCTGCGCGAGTACATCCTGGCCCTGCGCGCAATCTGGGAGTCTTTCCAGTCCGAGGGGCCTTTGAACTTCGAGGGAGACTTCTACCGCCACACCCTCATGACACCGTTCTTCGACCCAGGACCGATAGATCATCCTGAGATCCCGATCTATATAGCAGGCGTCAACACCCGCCTCGCCAACCTCGCCGGGGAGATCTGCGACGGCTTTCACGTCCACCCGTTTCATTCCCCCGAGTACGTGAGGAGGACCGTAAGACCGGCCATAGCAGAAGGCGCGAGGCAAGCTAACCGCGATCCGGAGCAGGTTACGCTCGCAACCAGCGCCTTCGTGATCACCGGAGAGAATAGAGAAAGAGCCACAGAGCAGAGAGAGTCGGTACGAGCCCAGATCTCGTTCTACGCCTCCACACCGACCTACTTCACGGTCCTCGAAGCCCACGGCTGGGAGGATGTCGGCGAGAGGCTAGGAACGATGGCGCGCGAGAAGAAGTGGCGTGAGATGCCGGCCATCATCACCGACGATATGCTCGCGGCGTTCGCCATCGAGGCCGCCCCGGACGAGATCGGACCCGCGCTCAGAGAACGCTACGAGGGCCTCATAGACCGCGTCGCGCTCTACCTCCCGTTCGAGCCGGACGAGCACGATGAGTTCTGGCAAACGGTGGTGGAGTCAGTGAACTGAGAGAGTCCGTATGATCGCCTTCTGCTCGCGTGGGCCGCTAGAAGAACCTACGGCTTCAGGACGCACTTGATGGCGCCGTCCTGCTTCTTCTGGAAAATCTCGTAGCCAAGTGGCGCGTCTTCGAGTGGCATCTCGTGCGTTTTGAGAGCCTCGACGCCCAGAGGATCGTCGTCGTTCAGGAGCGGCACGATGTGCTCGACCCATCGCCACACGTTCGCCTGTCCCATGCGCAGTTGTATCTGCATGTCGAAGAGGTCGCCCAGGGGAAAAGCCTGGATCGGGCCTGCGTAGACGCCGGAGATCGAGAGCGTTCCGCCGCGCCTGATGGCGGACATGCATTCTCTGAGGGCGGTCGCCCGGTCGAGCTGCAGCTTGGTGCTCTGCAGGATGGAGCCAAAGAGCGAGCCTCCTGCCTCCATCCCGACGGCGTCTATGGCCGAATCGACGCCGCGGCCTTCGGTAAGGTTCAGGATCACATCCCTCACGCTGTCCACTGCGGAGAAATCCACGGTGTGGACGCCGTGCCTGGTGGCCATGGCGAGACGCTCGGGCACGTTATCCACGCCGATGACGCGTCCGGCGCCAAGGTGTATCGCTATGCGGGCGCACATCTGGCCGATCGGGCCGAGACCCCATATTCCGACGGTCCCGCCCTCGGGAATATCCGCGTAGGCAACGGCCTGCCAGCTCGTCGGCAAGACGTCGGAGAGGTAGAGGAATCGCTCGTCCGGGGGGCCTTCGGGCACTTTGATCGGCCCAAAATGGGCCTGGGGCACTCGCAGGTACTCGGCCTGTCCGCCAGGGACAGCGCCGTAGACGTGGGTGTAACCGAAGAGCCTCGCCCCCCTGCCACGTCCCAGGAGGTTCACGGTTTGGGCGAGCTTGCCCTCATCGCGCGTGTTCTCGCACTGAGAATATAGCTTCTGGTCGCAGAAGTAGCAGTGCCCGCAGGAGATATTGAAGGGGATCACGACGCGGTCGCCTGGCGCGATGTGCTCCACGTCGGAGCCGACCTCCTCGACTATACCCATCGGCTCGTGCCCTATGATGTCGCCCTCGCGCATCAGCGGCGAGAGCTTGGCGTAGAGGTGTAGATCCGAGCCGCAGATCGCGGTCGAGGTGACCCTGACTATGGCGTCGGTGGGCTCCTGTATGATCGGGTCCGGGACGTTGTCCACCCTGACGTCTTCCTTGTCATGCCAGACAACGGCCTTCACGGCTCCCTCCCTCCTACTCCGGTCAGGATCTCGCGTATGCGCAGTGGCCCACCGGTCTTCGGGGAGAGCGGCGGTGTGTCAAGCCCTGCCCTGGTACGGAGACCCTCCAGCAGGTCGAGAAGCGCCTCGTTGGCGCTGCGCACGGGCGTCCAGCCGAGCTCCCGGCGCGCCCTGCTAGTGTCCATCACGGGCACGCTCATCGCCATGTCCAGCCAGCCCTCGGAAACGGGCTGGAGCCTGAGCTGCCACGAGAGCCTCGCACTCGCCCGCGCCACCTGCGCCGGGACCGGCACGGGCCGGGCGTCCAGTATCCTCCCCAACTCCTCGGGGTCGAGGACCGGCTCGGTAGCCAGGTTAAAGGCGCCCCGCGCCTCGTCAGTGACGATGGCGAGCCTGAACGCCTCTCCCACGTCGTAGGAGTGGATGATCTGGGACCGCAGGTTCGGTATGTCGGGGATGGCGTTTATGAAGGCGGTACGCACCAGGGGGCTCGGCAAGAAGGGGCCGGCGAAGAGGCGTCGGATGCCCTCGGCCGCCTCCTTTTTGAAGACGAGCCCGGGGCGCATCCTGACGACCCGGACCTCGGGCGCCTCCCGCTCGAAGCGGTCGAGCCTCCGCTCGACCTCGGCTTTGTGGCGCGCGTAGTAGGAGGTCGGCGTGCCGCCCGTAGGCCAGCTTTCGTCTACGCGGCGGTCCTTCGGCCCCGGCGAGTACGCCCCGACCGACGAGGCGTAGATGAGCGCCGGCGCGCCGGCCTCCTTCGCGGCATTAGCCACCCGCATGCTCCCCTCGACGTTCACCATCCACTGTTTGGTGAGGTCGCGGGAGGGCTGGATGATCCAGGCGAGCAACACCACCGCGTCGGCCCCGCGGAAGTGGGGAACCAGATCGTCGTCCACCACATCGGCCGCGGCCCACTCGACCTTCGGCATCCTCAGCCCCGGCAACCGGCGCGCCAGACCGAGGACGGATTCCACGCTATCTTCTTTCTCGAGCGACCGGAGCACGCTGGTTCCGATGTTGCCGGTCGCCCCTACGACGACTACTCTCATGCAGGACCTTTACCCTACTCCCTGGCGGGTGAAACGCCGGTAGTGGGATGTTGTACCATCGGCTAGGAGCGAGACCGGGAGGATCAATGCGAGTACTTGTGACGGGGGCGCGGGGCAAGGTCGGAACGGCAACGGTGGCCGCGCTGCAAGAGGCCGGCCACGATGTGCGGGCGACGGATCTGACGCCGCCGGTCTTCGAGCGGCCCGAGGAAGGCGAGGCGGACTATGTCCAGGCCGACCTGTCTGACGCAGGCGACGCCTTCGCCGTCGTGCGTGGCGCCGAGGCCGTCGTGCACACGGCCGCGATCCCCGAGCCGACGAGCAATCCGCCGCACGTCGTGTTCCAGAACAACCTCATGGCGACCTTCAATACTCTGGAGGCGGCGATCCGGTTCGAGGTGCCCCGTTTCGTAAACACCTCCAGCGAGACGGTGCCAGGGTTCTTCTTCCCCGAGCGGCCCTTTCTTCCTGATTACGTGCCCGTAGACGAGGAACATCCGATCCGTCCCCAGGACCCCTACGCGACCGCCAAGTATCTCGGCGAGCTCCTGATGGACGGCGCCATCCGGCGCTCGGACATCCGTTGCATCTCGATCCGTCCTTCCTGGGTGCAGCATGAGGGTAACTATGAGCGTAACCTTGGCCCCATGGTACGCGACCGCTCGGAGCTGAGTGCTGGCATCTGGAGCTACATCGACATCTACGACCTGGCAGACGCCATGGTGCTCGCCGCTGAGAGCGGCCTTCTCGGCCACGAGGTCTTCTACATCGCCTCGCCGGATAACGTGGGCGGCAGGCCGTTCGAGGATGCCGTGCGCGAGCACTACGGGGACCAGATCGAGGTAAGAACGCCCCTCCCCCGCGAGGATTCCTCAGGCATCTCTATCGAGAAAGCCAGGCGCATGCTCGGCTACGATCCCAAACGCTCCTGGCGCGATTACCTCGACGACGATGGACGCCTGAAACCGGGCGTAAAGGGCCTGTTCGCCGGCTAACGCACCGGACTGACTCTCTGAGGAGAGTCTTTGTCTACCCCCAGACCTGCTCCGCGGTCTCGACTATGGTGCGGAGCTTGTACTCTTCGTCTTCGATGCTTATGGCGTTGCCTATAATAGAGGTGGCGAAGCCACATTGCGGGCTCAAGGCCAGTCGCTCCAAAGGGATGAACCTCGAAGCCTCACGGAGACGGGCCTCGAGCTCTTGTTTCGTCTCGCGCCGGGGCGTCTTGGTGGTGACGAGACCGAGGACGGCGACCTTGTCCTCGGGCACGTGCGAGAGGGGTCCGAAATCCCCCGAGCGTTCGTCGTCGTACTCCAGCATCAACCTCTGCGCGTTTATGCCGCCGAAGATGCGGCGCGCCAGCGGCTCATACGAGCCAGAGACCAGCCAGCGGCTTCCCTGGTTGCCCCTGCAGAGGTGGAAGGAGAAGGTGACGTCGTCGTGGTCCCCGATCACATAGTTGTCGAGCTCGATCCCTCGACTGAGCCAGCTGTCCAGATCCCAGCCCTGCCGCTCGTAGAACATGCGTGTCTTGGGATCCAGCAGTAGCGGGTAATGCGGCGCGTCGAGCTGGATGTACTCGGCCCCGAGCCGCGCCAGTTCCTCTACCTCCTCGCGCAGGATCTGCGCCACATCCTCCAGAAAGTGGTCGAGCGTCGGGTAGACCTCGACGGATAGTTCCGGAGACCAGAGGTTCGCGTACATGCTCGGACTGGGCAGCGTGACTTTCACTATTCTCTTCGTGCGGCCCCGCGCGTACACGAACTCCTCGACCGAGAGGTGGCGCCTGCGGCGTAGCTTGCCGACCACCCCTAGGCTCTGTGGACGCTCGGTCGTCTTCTCCCCCACCGCATCGCTACCGTGCCACTCGCCCCACAACCAGGCGTATAGGTCGTGTTCGCCGAAGCCATCTACCGCCTCCACCAGCTGGCTCTGGAATGACTCCCGGCGCATCTCACCGTCTGTGACTACAGTGAGCCCCGCCCGC
>DATDKO010000462.1:0-5406 GCA_036519935.1 Rubrobacter sp.
CAGGTGATGTCCTTTACGCTGGGCTACTTCAACGTTCCGCCCGACCGTAGGGGCTTTGTGGCAGAGGAGCCCCTCTGGTGAGGCCGGCTACCCTTTCAGACGCTGTGCGGGCTATGGGCGCGGATCTCCAGTCCACGCACATAGATGCCCTCGTCAGTGGGGCCAAGGCCGATTCCCGTAAGGTGCGCGAAGGGGACCTGTTCTTCGCCCTGCGCGGTAGGACCGATGGCGCGGACTTCGCCACCGAGGCGCACCTGCGCGGCGCGGTGGCGACGGTGGCAACCCGCCGGCTCGACGTGCCTACCCTCGTTGTGGATGACCCTCTGGAGGCCCTGCAGAGGCTCGCGCGTTGGACGCTTCTGCGCCAGGACGCGCCTTCGCCTGCCGTTGTCGGCATCACGGGCACTGTGGGCAAGACAACGACCAAGGACGCCCTCGCAACCATTCTCAGGCACGCCGGGAAGCGTGTCTCAGCGACGGCCGGAAACCTGAACAACGAGATCGGCCTTCCCCTCACCATCCTGGCCTCCGACCCTCGCACAGAAGTCCTCGTCCTCGAGATGGGAGCCACCCACGCAGGGGACATACAGCATCTGTGCGCCATCGCCCCGCCCGACATCGGTGTTCTGACAGCCATCTCGCCGGTCCATCTGGACTCCTTCGGAACGCTCGAAGGCCTCGCAGCCGCGAAAGGCGAACTAGCTCTCTCCCTACCTGAGTCTGGTACGCTGGTCGCCCCGGCTGGCGCGCCCGAGACGGCGACAGGGGCGGGCCGGAAACTGGACCGGCGTATCACCTTCGCCCGTGCCGGCGAAGCAGATCTCGTCGCGTCCGGGATCGAAGGCAGAGACGAAGGCCTCCGCTTTGTAGCCAGCATAGCCGGCGAATCGGCCGAGGTTCGCTCGCCAGTATTCGGAACGCACCTGGTGGAGCCGCTCTTGGCCGCCCTCGGCGGCGCTCTCGCTCTCGGCCTCGGCCTGGAACAGGCCGTCCGTGGTCTCTCCCGCCTGCGGCGAACGGGCCTTCGGGGCGACGTATACAGGCTCAGGGAAGACATTACCGTCTACGATGACTCCTACAACGCATCCCCTGCCGCCGTCGCGGCCGTACTCAAGTACGGTGCGGATCAGGCAAGAAGACAACGTAGACGGCTCGTCGTCGTGCTCGGCGGTATGTTCGAGCTGGGGGCCTGCGCCCGCGCCTACCATCGGGAGGCGGGTGAACTGGCGGCCAGAGTCGGCGTCGATCTGCTCGTCTGCGTCGGCGATGAGGCCCGCTGGTATGCGGAGACCTTCCCTGGTAGGGCACTCTTCTACTCAAACGCAGAGAGCGCCGCCGATGCCCTGCGCGGAGAACTGAGGGCCAGAGACTACCTGATCGTCAAAGGTTCACGCGGGGTTGGGCTCGACACCTTGACCCGCAAGTTGAGGGAGAGTTTAGCTCTTGTTTAGCGTTGTACTCGCGGCTGCTGTGGCGTTTCTGGTAACGGTGTTGCTCGGCTCGAAGTTCATCGAGTTCTTGCAGTCGCGGAAGTTCGGGCAGTTCGTCCGCGAGGAGGGACCCCAGACGCACTTGATCAAAGCCGGCACCCCGACCATGGGTGGGATCGTAATGCTCACGGGCCTAATTGGGGCGCTCGTTGTGGTGGCGCGGCCCAACGTGGCCACGCTGACGACGCTCTTGCTCGTCGCCGTCGTGGCCGGCATCGGCCTCTACGACGACTGGCAGAAGATCTCCAGAAAGCGTCCTGAGGGGTTGAGCGCCCGCTACAAGTTCCTTCTGTTGACCCTGGCGGTGGTTCTGGCGGACGTGCTCGCCGTGCGCTACGTAGGCGTCACCCAGACCGTGCTCGTGCCATACTTCGACCGCAGCCTGGTGTTGGGGCCTGGAGTCTTGGGAATCGCGCTCTTCAGTGTGTTCTTGCTGCTGGTGATCGCTGGCACGACCAACGCAGTCAACCTGACGGACGGCCTCGACGGGCTCGCCGCGGGGGCGGCGGCCATAGCCTTGCTCGCCTATACGGCTATCGCTTTCCTCGAGCGCCAGTACGACGTCGCCGTAATCTGCGGCGCGATGGTCGGGGCGATCGTCGGGTTCCTCTGGTACAACTCCCACCCGGCAGATATCTTTATGGGGGAGACAGGCTCACTCGCGATCGGGGGCATTCTCGCGGCGGCCGCCGTGCTCACCAAGACGGAGCTCCTCCTGCCCATCGTCGGCGGGCTGTTCGTCGTCGAGGCTCTCTCGGTCATCGTCCAGGTCTTCGTCTTCAAGCTAACGGGACGAAGAGTGTTCAAGATGGCCCCGATCCACCACCACTTCGAATTTCTGGGCTGGGACGAGAACAAGGTGGTGGTCCGATTCTGGATCGCCCAGGCCGCTTTCTCCTCCGTAGGGTTCTTCCTCTACTACATCTTCCTCTACAACACGGCAGGGTGAGCCCGTGAGGACCCTGGTATACGGGCTCGGAGAGTCGGGCGTCGCGGCCACCAGGGCTCTCACCGAGAGGGGCGAAAGAGTCCTCGTGGCTGATGGTAGCGACGACGAACGGCTGCAAGTCACTCTGGCCGCTCTCGACGTATCGGGCGTCCTCGGGGCCGGCACCGACGTGCTGGAAGGGATAGATAGGATCATAGCGAGCCCTGGCGTAAGTCCCCGCAACCCAGTTTTGCGGGCAGCAGGAGCACGGGGCATCCCGATCGTCTCCGAGGTTGGGCTCGGCCTGGATCTGCTCGGTGAGGACGCCCGTGTGGTGGCCGTCACCGGCACCAACGGAAAGACCACCGTCGTCGACATGCTCCACCGCATGCTCGAGGCGTCCTGCGTGCCGCACGCCGTCGCCGGTAACTCCTGGAGACCCCTTACGGGGTGCCTGGAGGAGACGCGTACTGCGGGGCTGCTCGTCCTCGAAGTCTCTTCCTTCCAGCTCCACTATCTCGAGAACCCCGGCTTCGAAGTCGCGGCGCTCCTCAATATGAGGCCGGATCACCTGAACTGGCACGAATCGTTCGAGGAATATACCAACGACAAGCTACGTATCTTCGAGGGACAGCAGGAAGAGGACCTGGCTCTCGTGAGCGCAGCAGATCCTATAGGCCGGGCCGCTATCGACACCTTCAGGGCGGAAGCCCTCGTCGTGGGCGAAGGCGACACGGCCCTGCGCGACGGGCGTCTACTCCTCCGCGGCTCTCATCTGGCAGACGTGAGCGAGCTGCGCTTCGCTGGGTCACACAACCACGAAAACGCGCTCTGTGCGGCGGCCGCCGCACAGAGGATGGGTGCGGAGCTCGGGGAGATCAGGGAGGCTCTGCTCGAATACGAGTCCAGGCCGCACCGCATGCGGGTCGCGGCACAGATGTCGGGCGTGACTTACGTAGATGATTCCAAGGCTACCAACCCGGCCGCAGTGGCAGCGGCCTTGGAGAGCTTCGACGCGCCCGTAGTCATTATCCTCGGCGGTTCGGAGAAAGGCACGGGCTTCTCGGAGGTGCTGCCGGGCCTCGGAGTGTGCCGGGCGGTCGTGTGCCAAGGTGAGGCAGGTCCACGCATCGCCGCCTACCTCGAAGATGAGGGCTTCCAGAACATAGTCCACAGGACCCCCGACCTGAAGAAGGCCGTCGAAAGAGCCACAGAGCTCGCCAGGCCAGGTGACGTCGTCCTGCTCTCGCCCGGGTGCGCGAGCTTCGACCAGTTCCCCGGATACGCGGAGAGGGGAGACGCGTTCGTCGGATTCGCCGCAGAGCTCGCCCCACATCATGGGACTGTGGGGCGATGAGTAGCCTGAGGTCCAACCTGTTCCTCGTGGCGCTAGGCCTCTCCATGTTGGGGCTCGTCATGGTCTATTCGGCTACGTACAGTGAGGTTGGGACCGATTTTCTGTTCGAACGCATCGGGCACATGGTACTCGGCGTCGCCGCCTTCTTTGTGGCCAGCCGAGTCAGGTATACAGCGTGGCGCAAGTATGCCCCTGCCTTGTACCTGATCGTGCTGGTAGGCCTCGTCCTCGTCCTCATACCTGGTATAGGAACCCAGATAAACGGCGCCAAGCGGTGGCTCGACCTCGGTCCCATGAGCATCCAGCCCGCGGAGTTCGCGAAGCTCGCCGCCATCCTGGTCTTGAGCTGCGCGGTCGCGCGTCTGCCTAATGGTTCAGGGCTTCCTGTCAAGCCTCTCGCTGGGGTCGGAGTGCTCTTCGTCCTCGTCCTTGTCGAACCTGATTTTGGCACCTCCGTGGTCCTGCTCTCGGGCGTGGCTGGGACACTGTGGGCCTCCGAACTGAGAACGAGGGACCTTGTACTGTCTGGGCTGGTTGGGGTGGTGGCGGTAGCTGGGATGATGGTGCTCGAGCCCTATCGCCGGGAGCGGTTCCTGACGTTCCTCGATCCCTGGGCGGCAGCGGACGGCTCTGGCTACCAGGTCGTCCAGTCCATGGTGGCCATAAAGGCCGGGGGCTTCTTCGGTTCGGGGGCAGGGTCGGGCGGACAGGGTCCATACGTCCCCGAACTGGGTACGGATATGATCTTCGCCCTGATAGGTGAGGAGCTTGGTCTGATCGGGATGATTGTCGTGATCGCCGCCTTTGGTTTTATCGCGCTGGCCGGGCTGAGGATAGCCATGAACGCCCCTTCGGTGATGGCGCGGTGCGTGGCCGCAGGCCTTACGACGATGCTCATCGCCCAGGCCACCTTCAACATCGGGGCAGCCATGGTGGTTCTACCGCTCGCAGGGATGACGCTCCCTTTCGTTAGCTACGGTGGTTCGAGTCTACTGGTATGCTTCGCCGCCGTGGGCATCCTCTACAGGATATCGGAGGACAGTGAACGAGCCAGAGAGATCAAACATACCGCGGATCCTGATCGCAGGAGGCGGCACGGGAGGGCACGCTATCCCCGCGCTGTGCGTGGCGGCTGATTTGAAAGAGAGGGGAGCGAAAGTCGAGTTCGTGGGATCCAGCTCGGGCATAGAAATGTCCCTCGTCCCACAGCAAGGCTTCACCCTGCACGCCCTGCCCCTGACTGGCCTCGCCGGAAGCCCGCTGGCCCAGGCCCGCGCGGGCCTCCTCTCCCTGAGGGCAACCATCCGCTGTACACGCATAATACAACGATTGAGGCCGCGGGCCGTTCTCGGCGTCGGAGGCTACGCGAGCGCGCCGGCGGTAATTGCGGCCCGGACCCTCGGCGTGCCCACGTTCCTGCACGAGCAAAACTCTGTCCCCGGACGGGTCAACCGCCTGGCCAGCCGCTTCACGACGGAGACATTTGCCACGTTTCCTGATGCCACGTGGCGGCTCGGGAACGCCGTGTGGGTTGGTATGCCGACGAGGGCCGAGGTCTTCGAGGCTTCGCGGGATGAGGCATTGCGGGATCTCGGCCTTGAGCCGCCGGTCGTTCTCATCTTCGGCGGGAG
>DATDKO010000463.1:0-4553 GCA_036519935.1 Rubrobacter sp.
TGCTCCATCCCAAAGCCTGTTTGAGAAAGCGGAAGGTATGCTCCAGGTCGAAGCGCCTGACGTATGAGCGCCAGATGAGCTTCAGGTTCGGTGCCTCCCTTTCGGGACCATGCCACCATAGCCACAGCACGCGAGGCTTGCGCCGCCTCTCCCCGCCCGGCAGCCGCTCTACCTCCACCATCACTAGCGTCCCGACCACGATGGGTAGAGCTCCGCGGCTAGCCCTTCCTTCGTGTGCGCAGACCTTCGGATGCATCTTCGAGAAGGCGCGTACTCTGACCGTTCCGTAGCCAGCGTCCTCGCAGGTGTACTGCGTGGAAGGTTCGGGCCAGGTACTCGGATCTCTGAGAACTTCATCTTGGGGCCGTGACGACGCGGTCTGCCAGTGTGTGCGGGTGGGCCAGCGAGGCTCGGATCGGCGTAGAAGCGACGCCCGGCGCGCAAACGGATGAGGATCTGGCATCGACTCCCCTCTAGCCCCTGCTGCACCTTGACGGGATCGTAGAGGAGGCGTCGAAGACGAACAGAGGGACGCTCGCTTCCTTTCCGAGCCGACCGAGCAATCCCTTTACCTGCCCTGTGGCGACCATGTTGGCGTTCTCTATGGGATGGACGCGCAATGCGTCAACCGGAGCAGTCCAACTCTCGCGAATGAAGCCCAGCTGTGCGATGAACTGGTAGGCCCAACCGGCGACGATGGGTTGTCTAGCCGAGTGGCGGGAAGGATGGTAGTAGAAACCTTGAGTAAGGGACTGCTCTCCGCATCGCAGCGATCCCACACGCTCACGTCCACGGCATATACTGGCGTTTCGCTCCCAGCGAGCGGATGGTGAGCGAGCAGCCTCCGCAGAGCTTGGGCGTCGATTCGTCCATGGCTCAGCGCGTTGTAGAGACTGCCCCAGCCACGGCGGTGAGAAGGCTGTAGGCTCAAGTGTACTGGCGAAGGGACTGGCTCCGCTGTGAGGATGGCATCGGTGAGTTCGAAGAGGGCGTCAGCGCGGCGATGGAAGCAGTTGTAGAGTGAGTTTCCGAAGGCGCGGAAGGTGTCCAGAGCAGAGGAATCCATAGCGCGAAGCATTGTGCCTCGCAGTGAAATCAGCGGCCACTCCCGGAGTCCCTGTGCTTAAATCGCACGCTTAGGCTGACCGCTGCCGGAACATGCGGATGACCCCGGAGTCGTCCTCGTTGCCCAGTCTCGCCGCTTTACCTGCCAGATACAGCTCCAACGCTGCAGAGGACAGCGGGGTCTCGAAGCCCCGCTCCTCGGCGGCCTTGCGTACGAGGCCCATGTCCTTGACGAAGATGTCCAATGCACTCTTGGGGGGGACAAACTCCTCTTTAAGCATCCGCTCGCCGCGGTCCTGGAGCATGAAGGAGTTGGCTGCGCCGTGCCGGATCGCCTCGAAGACGAAGCGCGGGTCCAGGCCCAGAGCCTCGGCGTAAGCCAGAGCCTCTGCCGCTGCCGCGATGTGCACCCCGCAGAGGAGCTGGTTGACGAGCTTGACGGCCTGACCGTCACCCACCCGCGCGCCGCAGTGCACGACGCTCGAGCCCATCGCTCCCAGGACCGGGCGCAGCTCCTCGAAGAGGTCTACCGGTCCCCCGGCCATTATTAGGAGGTCCCCCTTCTCCGCCCGCGCCACGCCCCCGCTCACGGGCGCGTCCATTGTCCGCAGGCCGCGCTCGGCTAGAGCGTCGGCGAGCTCGCGAACCGCCTCGGGTCCTATGGTGCTCATGACGACCACGGCCGCGCCCTCGGGGAGCGCCTCGGCGGCGCCCCCCTCGCCGAAAAGGACACCCTCCGCCTGCTCGGCGTTCGCCACCATGAGGACGAGCGCCTCGGTGCCTTCTGCCGCCTCTCTGAGGGAAGCGGTGCTTGCGGCACCGAGCTCGACGAGGGGATGGGTGCGCTCGTCGAGTACATCGAAGACCTTGAGCTCGAAGCCCGCGCCTACCAGCCTCTTCGCCATGGGGGAGCCCATGGCCCCCAGTCCAACGAACGCCAAGCGTTCCATAGCTACTCCTCCTCTCTCGTCCAGCCGAAGGCGGAAAGCTTCGCCTCCACCACCTCCTGCACAGCCTCCACGACGCCGTCGCCTAAACCCTTGAGGTTGACTGTCGCAGCCTTCACGCCGAGATCTTCCCCGAGGCGCCGGAAATACGCCGTCCTGAGTTCGGTGTTGACGTTGAACTTGGCTACCCCTAGCGAGACTGCCCGCTCGAGGTCGGCCTCGGGCAGCCCCGAGGCGCCATGCAGGGAGAGGGGGGTAGAGATCCGACCCCGGACCTCCTCGAGCCTACTCCAGTCGATCTCAGGCGTGCCGGAGTAGTGGCCGTGGACGTTGCCGACTGCGACCGCGAGGCAGTCCACGCCGCTCCGCTTGACAAACTTCTCGGCTTCGCCCGGCTCGGTCGTCGCGCCACTCAAGGTTTCACCCGCCTCATCCTCGTGGCCCTCCACCCGGCCGAGCTCAGCCTCGACTCCGACACCGCGGGGACGCATCGAGTCCACTACAGACTGGGCAAAAGCCAGGTTCTCGGCGAAGGGGAGCTTCGAGCCGTCGGCCATCACTGCCTCCACCCCGCAGTCGGCGGCGCGCTCTATGAGACGCTCGTCCCCAGCATGGTCGAGCTGCACAAGGACCTCGACAGAGGAGGCCTTGGCCGCGGCTCCGAAGGCCCGCACGAGCCGTCCGCCGCCCTCCGCCTTGAAGGAGGACGGGCTCACGAGGATCATCGCTGGCGCACGATAAGACTCGGCCGCGCGGACCACGGCCTCGAAGCCCAAGAGGTCGTAGCAGGTGAACGCGCCGACAGCCCGGCCAGTTTCCTGCGCTCGGCTCAGTATCTCTCCGAATCTGGTCTCCGTTGCGGTTTCCACCGGGCTCGTGCCTCCTTCGCGTCCTCGTACACCGGCCACTAGAGCCTCTAGCGCTCTCCCCGCAGGATCTCTATTGCTTGGGCCAAAGAACTCGGGCCGCCGACGTTGCCCGGGAAGATCACATACGGTAGTCCCGGGAAGTCGTTCTCTTCCGGCAAGATCCAGACCGGCACGATCCCTGGCGGCAAGAGTGGCCCCGCAACCTCGGCCCTCCGCACCTCGAGCCCCTTAGTGGCGATGTCGCTGGATGTGATCCCGCCTTTCGCCACCACGAAGGAGAGCGGCAGCGTCCGGTCCACCCGCCTCATCACGTCGACCAAAGCGCCTGAGACCGCAGTCCCAATCTCGAAGTTCGAAAGTCCAGCGCTCCCCGCCTTACCTGCAGTTACGAGCTCGCGGCTGGTGTAGACGACGACCTCCGATGAAGCCAGCGAACCGTTTACGTCCTCCGCCACCCGTCGCAGCTCATCCTCCCTGCTCCCAGGCTCCAGGAGCCGCGGCACCAACATCTCGACGCCGCGTACCCCGTCAAGCGCGAGCACTCCTTCGAGCTGGCGGGTGGTCGTGGGCACGTAGGAACCGACCAAGACGAGCCCGTGGCCCTCTTTAGGCCTCTTGCGGTAGAGATCCTCGGGTCGAAGGATCTTCGGCTCGGTGATGCCACCCCGCGTCCGCACGAACGATGGCCCCGTGCGGCAGAGGAAGCGTTTGCCCTCCTCCTCCGCCGCAAGCAGGCCGAGCACGAAGACCTCGAGGTCCGCGAAGGATGCAGCGTTGATCACCACCGGTCTCCCTCCGCTCGCCTCCTCAAGGAGCTCCAGGACACGCTCGGGACCGCCCTCGCGAAGGTCGGCGAGGCCCACGCTGACAACCTCGTGGGTCTTAATGCGTCCCCCGGTTTTCTCCTCGACCCACGCCTTGAGGTCCGAGGAGCGGTAGCCAAAGCTGTGGTCGGAAGCAAACTCCGTTCGTCCCGCCGGGACTAGCTTCCCATCCTGGCGCACCCAGTGGATGTCGTCAACCGTGATCCTGCCGGCTTCGAAGAAAGCGGGGCACAAGACAAGGCCGTCGGGTCCACGCCCTCCCTCCCTGAGCACCTCCGCGAGCGCGTCAGTCTCCGCCGGGTAGTGGCCGCGCAGAGTCGAGTCGCTGCGGCTCACGACATCGAAGTCCGTCCCAGGCGCGGCAGCCTCCGAGAGGTTGCGGGCGATTTGCTGGTTCATGACAATCGCCTCTTCCTCCGCGAGACTGCGGGAGTTGGTCAGGATGTAGAAGGTCGGGCTTGTTTGTTCGAGCGCCCAGCGCAGGTCTTCGATCGCCCAGGTGCTAAGAACCGGCACGCCGTGCACGCTCTGGACGCCGGTCGGGTCGTCGTCGAGGACGACCACCCGCCTCCCGCTCTGCACGACCCGCCTCCGGATCTCCTCTAGAGCTCCCTCGATGCGCAGCTCGGGCGGCTGCGAGTCCAGAAACCCTCGCTCGTCCACCGGACACCCAGAGGCTCCCCCCTTTGACGGACCAGGCTTCATGTCAGCTAACCTCCCAAACTGGGAACTGATATCTCACATAAGCGATAGGAGAGGGAAGCGGTTCGCGCTCCTATGCAGGTCTCCGGTCGCATAACAACGACATCATACCCCACGGAGCAGGTAAGCTGCCCGAGTTCACTGCG
>DATDKO010000464.1:0-7537 GCA_036519935.1 Rubrobacter sp.
ACCAGGGCGGCCGACCAGATAGACCTGACGGTGCGCGACGTGAGGGCGCTGGCCCGCGCCGCGCTCTCCGTGGTCCAACCCGAAGCCGAAGATCCCGCCCCCCAACGCCTCCTAGCTGCGATCCGTGGCCTGGCCAGGGCGACGGAGTCCCTAGCCGCCTACCTACAGACCTCCGGTAATCCCGAAGAGACGCACCGGTTGGCCCTAAAGGCCGCTAGCGAGGCCAGCACGATGCTCGAGGAGCACGGGGACCTGGCGAGCAACCTGGGCATCAACGCGCTCGTAGACCAGATCCACTCTTCGGCGGTCGACCTCATAGGGGGCACCGGCATGGATCGATCGGAGGCCCTGCGAGCCTTGGAAGAGACCACCGGACGCGCGTCGTGGTAGTGAGCGCGCTATGGGTGCAGTGCCAGAATCAGAGACCCGATGAAATGATCGTCGTTGACGCCGGCTCCTGCGATGCGACCGTCCGCATTGCTGAACAGGCGCCCGTCGCGGTAGTCCTCCACGGCGAGGCGCCCGTGGTAGGAACCTAGGAGGTTACAGCGCGACCGGAGACCTTCTTCGAGGACTTTTAGAGAACGACCCGGCAGCTGGTCGACCAAGCCACCTTGAGGGTTTGCGCCAACAATGTCAGCATTGGCCTGCGCCTCCCAGAAGCGGCGGACCAGAGCCATGTTCTTCTCTTCCTCAGACGACACCGGAGCATCCTCCTCGCTGCCCACTCGCGTTTCTCCAACCGGTCGACACCATGCATGATGCCACCTGGAGGGATCCGGCACACCGGCTGGAGGCGCATACACTCAACGTCGGGAAAGCGACTGACCTCTCGGCTGTCCTCGAAAGACAGTTGGGACTCCTAAACACCTCCTTCGTTCCTGGCGCCCAACATCCTACTCTATTCACCGAAGTGCTTGGTAGATGTGTCCCAAGAAGTTCGTGCGGAACCCACCCCTTCAAGAGTTTTCGGCTAGCCGCGCGAGCGTCGCGACTCTCGAATAGGCCACCGAGGTCGCGAGGGCGGCCAGTGGGATGGCCAGTGCCGCGACGATCGAGCCACCGATCCACTCTCCCCAGGTGTGTGAAGCCGTGACGGCGCCGCTCGCGAGCGCGGCAGCGTGGATGATTGCCTCTTCCGAGACGAAGGCGAGGGTGGCCGTACCGAGGACGAACCAGAAACGTCCTCGCACCAGCTCGCTACTTCGCTTTAGGGAGGCAACAGCGCCCACACCCTCCTTGCAGATCACCGGAGTAGACAGCGACCACCGCGTGAACAGCCACACGCCTGGGACTACGAGCAGCTCCGCCGCTGCACTGGCGAGCGAGACGGTGACCAGCGCGGCCACGAGGACGCGTGGGACGAAAGGCACAGCTTCGAGCAGTTTCCCAGGCACGCTGCCCGGAGCGTCAAGATTCCTCCCATGCTCGAAGTCGCTCGTCAGTCCCTCCACGTAGGCCAGGCAGAGGTAGTATGCGAACGCAGCGGTTACGTAGGTCAGAAGTTGGTCCAAAAGTAGACGATCCGCGATTAGGTAGGCTGGGGCTTCCGCAAGAGCGCCAAGCACGACCCCGGGTACTATCACCGCCGTAGGGTTTTGGCGAATGGCCGCGAGGGCCTCGAACCATACGCCCGAGATGGAGTTCTGCTCGCCCATCGCCCTCTTTAGATCTATCGCGTCCTGGGCAGCCTACCAGCCTCAACTAGCCTCGTGAACCCTGTTCTTCTGGGTGCGTAGAAGGTCGATTCTTCGAGGTTCGCCTGCAAGCCGTCCTACATGACACCTGCCCTATCGCGTAGCCCCTTTTGCCTCGCCCACACGGCGAGCGTCGAAGGATCAAGCTATCCGGTGTGCAGCCTACACGACGGTTGCGCCCCTTCCACCCCCCTATCCACCGGATTGCGGGGGAGGAGTGTTCTCCGAAGTCCGCAACACCAAGCAATCCCAACCTTACGCTATTGGGGTGTAGCGCTGAGTCTTGCAAACCTTTTGTGCTTGCTCCTTGATGTACAACGAGCGTGGCTGATGAGTCCCGCCATTTCTTATGGAAGGAGTGCGCAAGTGGTGTTTAGGAGAAGAGTGTCGGTCCTGGTAGCATTGGTGGTGGCGCTGGGCATCGGTCCTTGGACCACAAGGGGCCAGCCCACCGAAGTGCTTGGAGGCTGCGCGGATAGAGCTAGAGAAGACTCCCATAGTAGAGGATGAGGCGCATGTACATCTTCCAGTTCCAGTAGGGGCCCGGATCGGTATGGCAATGGGCCCCGCCGCCGGTGCCGGAACAGCCGGGTACTTCAGAGTGGCCGATTATGTGCTTGCGGTCTATGGGGATCTCATATTCCTTGCAGCACCACGCCGAAAGCTTCGCCGAAGCATGGTACATACTCCTGGTAAACCAGTCCGGGTTGTCTATGTAACCCGCGTGTTCGATGCCGATGCTGTGCGTGTTGGTGTCCCACCAACCGGCATGCCAGGCGATGTCCCCGTCGCGCACACACTGCGCCACCCTGCCTTCCCTGCTGACGACGTAGTGTGCCGACGCTTGGGCGGTGCAGTTCTCGAGCCAGCTTACTGTGCCGGAGTAGGAGCCCTCTGCGACGTGGATGACGATCTTCCTTACATCGTAGGAGGTCTCCCGGTTGGAGGCAGTGTAGTTGCATGAGGTGGCCGGACTCCATACGGCCTGCGGGCAGTCGGTGGTGCCGCTCTTGGCGGTGTAGACCTGAGGTACTTCGACGTCTTGTGGCGAGAGCTTCAGGCGCTCACCGGTCGAGATGGTCAGTGAGGCCCCGCCCCTGAGCACCCCGTAGACCTGGCTGGCGTACAGGTTCGTGTCCGCGTACTGGGTGAGCGCCTTCTGCCAGCCATCCAGTCTCTTCGGCCTGGTCTTTCCGACAAGGTCTGAAAGGAAGGCCGCGCCGCCCTCGATGTTGGCAGAGCGATCGTTTTTGAGACGATCTTCGGATAGACCAGTTAGCTTCGCCGCCTTGCCTAGAGTGTTCCTAGACGGGTTTTGGGTGAGCTGCATGATCCCGTAGTCGCCGCGGCCTTCGGGATCTCCCTTCCGGTAGGCGCTGGCGGACGGTGGCGGCATCTCCCAGAGGGTGTTGTAGTAGCCCATTGCCAGGAGCAACTCCACAGGAACCTTGTACTTTCTGGCTGCGGTCTCGAACCGTGCCTCCAGAGAAGATTTCGTCTGCGCCAGAACTCTGCCACCCGCCGTTCCGAGCAGGGTGGCGCCTGCAAGTCCTGCTCCGCCCAATCTCAGGAAATCTCGGCGGTTCATAGTCGTGAACCGGTCCTCAGAATACATGTCCCCCTCCATTGACGCTTTCTCAGGTGCTTTCGATGTAGACCATTATCCACAGTTTTGGATCTGTTCGCAGAGATCAATAGAAGGTGCGCTTGAGCGTGCAGGCCTGTAGCATGTATCGACCTTTCGGGCCACCCTCGAGATCGCCTACTTACCGTGCATAAACGCTTTCATGCACGACCTCGGGTGCTACGAGGAAGATCCTGACCGTTACTGGGAGTGGCTCCCCTTCACCCACCGTAACAAGGACCTTTTACGAAGGCCTCGCCAGGGACCTCAGCTACGAACTCGAAGGTGGTCCGGGAGTTGATCTTCTAGCTTGACAACTCCGCAGCCATCAGCGTCAGGCCACCGTCGACGACGAACGAGGCGCCGGTTGCGTAGTTTGATTTCTCCGAGGCGAGGAAGGCCACCCAGGCGACGATCTCACGTGCGTGTCCGGGGTGTCCTAGCGGCAACTTCGGACGCTCGATGGTCGTCGGGTCCTCGTCCTCGGCGCCTGTCATGGGCGTGGAGATCTCACCAGGCACGACCGCGTTGACCAGGATGCCGTACTCTGCAAGCTCCATGGCCATGACCTTGGTAAGGAGCCCGAGACCACCCTTGGAGAAGCAGTACGCGGAGGCACCGGTGCGCGGGATGTGCTCGTGCACGGAGGTGATATTGATGATCCTACCCCCGTTCCCGGTGTCGACCATCCTCCTCGCTGCCCGCTGGGCACACAGGAAAGCCCCGGAGAGGTTGATGTCTATGACCTGCTGCCACTCCTCGTAGGAGAGCTCCAGGAATTCCCCCGTCGGGTCGCTGGTGCCGGCGTTGTTGACAAGCACGTCGACTCCGCCCAGAGAGTCGGCCAGCTCGTCGATCACGTCCGCAGCCCCGGCAGCTCCGTGAGGTTCAGCCTTCGCACCTCGCCCCTGTGGCCCGCCGCCCGCACAGCCTCGAGCGTCTCCTGCGCCCCTGCTTCGTCCGTACGGTAGGTGATGCCGAGGTCGAAGCCGTTCTCCGCCAGTTCCTTCGCCGACTCCTGCCCGATCCCCGAGTCCGAAGCAGTCACAATGGCTACCGGGCTCATGATCTCTCCTCTCGCCCGCAAGACCTGCCCACCCGGCTCTATGCCCCCGGAGTGGCGACCGCAAACAGAGGAGGGTCGCCTGCAAGACGTTCGGCCCGACGTGCACGGCGCCTGGGCCTTAGGGCGGATCCGAACTCGTTCGCGTGCAAAGTCGGTTCGTTATGCGTGGCCTGCATGAGCGCACCTCTTACCGCCTCCCCGCGGCGACCACCCGGTTCTTGCCCGCTCTCTTCGTCCGGTACAGCTCATCGTCTGCCTTCTCGACGAGCTGCTCCAGGCTCGACACGTCTTCGGTGAGTGCAGCGACGCCCATCGAGACCGTTACGGAACTACCCAAAAGGGTTTCATTCTCGGTTGCGCTCTCGTGCTCGACCCCGTGGCGCACGCGTTCGGCGATGGCCATACTATCCTCATGTTAGCAATAGTGCTTAGAAACCTCACTCCAGTCATCTGCGAGCCATTGCTCAGGCACGACCGTGTGGCTTGTCCTTCACCCACTCTGTGAACCGCCGCACTCCGGGATGGTCTCTAAGCGCCTCCACGGAATCATAGCCTCGTTCGAGGTCTGTGTTACCGATAGAGACGTGTACGTTTCTGTGACAGGGGTCGCACACGGCGACCGTCCTGCCCGGGTCGCGCCGCTTGAGCTCTTGTCTACCCTTCCTTCTGCGCTTCATCCTCCTAGAGCGAGAGCGCGGCAAGAGATGGTGGCGGGTGAGACGATCCTCTCCGAGGAGCCTGCCGCAAAGCTGGCACCTGCCTGGGGTGCTATGCCCTGAGTTCTCATCGCCTGGCGCCATTCCGAGATTATACGGCCCGTCTACGCGAACGCCCCGGCAGCTCCTCCGTGCGGCAGAAGGTAGTGACGACAGGCCTCTTCCTGTGTTCATTAGTAATCCAGTAGAGGTATCATATGGCGGTGCGAAACGCACGGCTACACGCGGATCTCGCGACCAGGAGAGGACTCGAGGTCCTCAGCGTTGCTCCCTTGTGTCGTGTCCGAACGGTGGGGTCCTAGTCGATGCTGCGCTTCGGGCGCGACTCCCGATCCGCCCAACCCTGGCTACGCCCGCCCCGCCTCCGTACACTCGCCGACGTCGAGGAGGACCGCCACGCCTCCTGGCTCGAGCTCTTCTTCGATCTAGTGTTCGTCGTTGCCATCGCCGAACTCTCGCACGAACTCGTCGTGAACCACACACTCAATGGCTTTGCGACCTTCGCGGCGCTCTTCGTGCCCGTCTTCGTAGCTTGGCAGGGTTTCAGTTTCTACGCCGACCGCTTCGACACCGACGACGTATTCTTCCGAGTGTGTACGTTGGCCGCGATGCTCGCCGTCGCCGCGCTCGCCATCCAGATCCCTGGCGTCGCGCACGGGGAGAGCAGCGCAGGCTTTGCCCTTTCCTACATCGCCATCAGGGTTCTAACGGTGATTCTCAACCTGCGCGCCTACCGCCACGTGCCCTGGCACGTCCTCTCATCGGCCGCTACATGGCGGCGTTCAGCTTCAGCATCGCGCTGTGGACCGTCTCGCTAGCCGTTCCCGAGCCATGGCGTTTCCTGCTTTGGGGGATCGGGCTGGCGGTCGACCTGGGAGTTCCCGTCCTAATCGGTCCGCGCTTCGTCGGACGCGTGCCACTCCACGCGAGCCACATCCCCGAGCGCTTCGCACTGTTTACGATAATAGTCTTGGGCGAATCGGTAGTCGCCGTGGCTTTAGGCGTGGCCGGCAGCGACTGGGTGTTGTCGTCTGCGGCCGGCGCGGCTTTGGGTTTCCTCGCCGTGGCATGCCTTTGGTGGACGTACTTCGACGTCGGCGCGGGCTTGGCCTTGGCGCCGGGCCCGTGGACCGCTGTTCGCTTCATATACGTCCACGTGCCAATGTGGGCCGCCCTGACGGCCGTTGCAGCGGGGGTGAACCTTCTCATCGAGGAAGCAGGCAAGGGCTCACTCGACGCGGGCGCCCGATGGGCGCTTTGCGGCGGCGCCTACCCTCACCCCCCACGCACCAGAAGGTGCCGATGGCGGGTGTTAGGGCGGCTGGGTATGCAGGGAACGAGCCGTGTCTCTGTGCAAATCTGCTAGCTGTTCTCTTGCTACTTTTGATTTAGGAGTATTGCCGTATGCTCTGAGTAGGTGCCAGCAACCCGAGGGACAGCGAGGACGAGAGTGCTGCTCGAGGAGAAGAACGCCGTCATCTACGGAGACGGAGAAAAGGTGGGTGGTGTGGTCGCCTGGGTCTTCGCCTGCGAGGGAGCCAGGGTCTTCCTCACCGGTCGAACTCTGGAGAGCCTCGATGAGGTGGCCGAGGAGATCGCGTCGTCTCGAACAAGCAATGACGGAAGGGACAAGAAGAGGAGAACCTACGAACTCGAAGCTCGTATTCAGCGCCTGTTGCACAGAAGACATACTGATAGCAAACGAGTCCAGCGGTTGGGCTCCTAGTCTGGAGGCCGAGTGCTATGTGTAGGAATATCAAGACACTTTACAACTTCGCACCACGGGCAACCGATGAGGAGATAAAGGCCGCTTCGCTGCAGTACGTGAGGAAGGTAACTGGCTTCAACAAGCCGTCCAAGACAAACGAGGCGGCCTTCTACTCCGCAGTCGAAGACATCGCGAGGATCTCGGAGCGTTTGCTCGCCTCGCTCGAAACCACTGCACCGCCTAAGGACAGGGAGGAAGAGGCAGCCAAGGCGAAAGCGCGCTCAGCCCTACGATTCGGCGGATGATCACTCCGATCGGCGGTTCACCGACGAGCACGTACCCATGAGGGTGCTAGCGCCGCCAAGATATAGATAGACTCTGCCCCGATGACCAACAAACCTCCCAACTTTGCTTCCACCCACCTGAAGGCGGTAGAAGCGATCCCGCTTCCGCCTCCGTTTTGCTCACCTCAAGTGGAACTACTGGATCACAGCTCGCCCTTTGCTAGTGAGCCGAACGTCGTCGCCTCTTACCGTCATGTTCTCTTCACGTCCGACGACCCGGCTGATGCTACCCGGCATCGCGCCCCCAGCCCGATAAGCACGACCCGGATCGACGAAGCCTTCATCCACGAGATGCCCGAACAACTCGTAGGATTGGTCTTCGCTCAAGCCGATCTCGTTGCCTATGCGTGCGACCTCGGTGTCGGGGTCTACCTCGTCCCAT
>DATDKO010000465.1:0-8541 GCA_036519935.1 Rubrobacter sp.
GCTTCCCGATGATCTTTTCGAGGCCCGCGAACGCTCCGCCGCAGATGAAGAGGATGTTCGTCGTGTCAATCGAGAGGAACTCCTGGTGCGGATGCTTACGTCCGCCCTGCGGCGGGACCGAGGCTACTGTGCCTTCGAGGATCTTGAGGAGGGCCTGTTGCACGCCTTCGCCTGAGACATCGCGCGTGATCGAAGGGTTATCAGCCTTTCGGGCTACCTTGTCGATCTCGTCGATGTAGATGATGCCCGTCTCGGCCTTCTTCACGTCGAAGTCGGCGGCCTGGATGAGCTTGAGGAGGATGTTCTCTACGTCCTCGCCTACGTAGCCTGCCTCGGTCAGGGCCGTCGCGTCGGCTATGGCGAAGGGGACGTTGAGGATCTTGGCGAGCGTCTGGGCAAGGAGCGTCTTGCCCGAGCCGGTCGGTCCCACAAGCAAAATATTGGACTTCTGGAGTTCCGTGCCGTCTGTGGCCTCGGCGCCCATCTGGATGCGCTTGTAGTGGTTGTAGACGGCGACGGCAAGGACCCTTTTTGCGTCCTCCTGGCCGATCACGTACTCGTTGAGGATGCGGTTGATCTCCCGCGGCTTCGGGAGGTCGTCGTCCTTGAGGACCTCGGGCCCCGAGAATTCTTCGTCGATGATCTCGTTGCACAGCTCGATGCACTCGTCGCAGATGTAGACGCCAGGGCCTGCGATGAGCTTCCTGACCTGACGCTGGCTCTTACCGCAGAAGGAGCACTGCAATTGATCCGACGGATCCCTCATGCCTCTACATCCTCCCCGACATCTCTACCGATTCCAATAGCCCCAGGATCCTCTAATGGTTCCTGACGATGTTGTCGATAACGCCGTACTCGATCCCCTCTTCGGGACCCATTATGTAGTCGCGGTCGGTGTCGCGCTCGATCCTCTCGTAATCCTGGCCTGTATTCTCGGCAAGGATCTCGTTCAGGCGGCGCTTGGTCATGATGAGCTCTTTGGCGTGTATCTCCACGTCAGAGGCCTGTCCGGCCAGCCCGCCGACGCTCGGCTGGTGCAGGAGTATGCGCGTGTTCGGCAGGGCGTTCCTCTTGTCCTTGGCCCCGGCGGCGAGCAGGAAGGCCCCCATCGAGGCGGCCATGCCGAGGGCCGTCGTGGAGATGTCGGGTTTGACGAACTGCATGGTGTCGTAGATCGCAAGTCCTGCCGTGACGCTGCCGCCTGGGGAGTTGATGTAGAGGTTGATGTCCTGCTCAGGGTCCTCGCTCTCGAGGTGCAAGAGCTGCGCCATTATGGCGTTGGCCACCTGGTCATCTACGGGCGTCCCGAGGAAGATGATGCGGTCCTTGAGCAGCCGCGAGTAGATGTCCATGGCCCGCTCCCCACGCGGGCTCTGCTCTATAACGTAGGGGATGACGTTGTCTATGCTCATTGCTGTTCCTCTCGTTCTTCGCTCTTCGTAGCACTGGCCTCTACCGGTTCTTCCTCATCAGCAGGTTCTTCTTCCTCCGACATAGGGACAGGCACCGCGTTCTCGACCAGGAAATCCAGGGCTTTCTGGCGTGAGATCTCCTCTTCCAGCAACGCGAACGTCCCGTTGTCACGAAGGGTCCTGGCGATTTCCTCGACGCTTCTTTCGGAGTCTTCGGCGAGGTGGCCGATCTCGTGCATTACCTCGTCTTCGTCCGCTACTATTCCCTCGGCCGTGGCGACGGCGTCGAGCACGAGTTCCTTCCTTACGGTGTCCTCGGCGTCTGGCATGACGCGCTCCTCGAAGGCGGCGTGGTCCGTGCCCGCGAGCTCGTAGTACTGCTCAGGGTCCATTCCCTGTGAACTTATGCTCCGCTCGAAGCTCTCGACCATCTCGTGAGCCTTCTCGTGCACCATGACCTCGGGGACCTCTACTTTGCCACCTTCGGCGACAACGTCGAGCACACGAGCGCGAAACTCACCTTCCGCACGCCGCTCGGCGGTGGCCTCCAGTTCCTCTCTTACGGCGACGCGCAGCTCGTCCAGGGTCTCGAACTCGCTCGCCTCCTTGACGAACTCGTCGTCGAGAGGCGGCAGGTCGCGCTCTTTGATCTCCTTGACATGCACGTTGAAGAGTACAGACTGGCCCCTGAGCGTCTCCTCGTCGTAGTCCATAGGGAAGGTGACGCCGAACTGCTTGCGTTCGTTAGCGTTCATCCCGACGATGTTCTCCTCGAAATCCGGCAGGAGCTCGCCGCCCCCGATCTCGAGCAAGTAGTCCTCGGCCTCGGCGCCCTCCAGCGGCCCTCCGGCCAGCCTCTCGCCCTTGAAGTCCAGGATCACGAAGTCTCCCTCCTGGACCGGCCTCCCCTCGACGGCAGCCAGGGTGGCAAACTGGGCCTGCATGTCCTCGATCCTGTCCTCGACATCCTCCTCCGAGATCTCCACCTCGGGCCTGGGGACTTCGACGCCCTTGTAGGCTCCGAGTATGGCCTCGGGCCGTACCTCCACCGTGGCCGAGAACTTGAAACCCTCTTCCTCGTCCAGCGGGTCGTCGAAGTGGATCTCAGGACGGTCTATGGGGCGCACGTCGGTCTCGACGACGGCCTGCGAGTACCAACCCGGGAGTTGCTCCTGGAGGGCTTCCATGTAGATGTAGTCGCGCCCGAGCCGGTTCTCGATCACCCGCCGCGGCGCCTTGCCGGGACGGAAACCGGGAACCCTGACCTGCTGACCCAGCTCCCTGATCTTCGCCTCGACACCCTGCCTGACTGTCTCTGGGGTCACCTCGATGTCGAGCCTGACCTTGTTCTCCTCGAGTTTCGTTACGTTAGCCGTCATACCCTCCAGTTCCTCTTGACCGGACCGACGCGGGCGGCGATGTGCGAGAGGCGGGATTTGAACCCGCACGCCGTGAGGCACTAGATCCTAAATCTAGCGTGTCTACCATTCCACCACTCTCGCTCGCCGTAGGACCTGCGCCGGATTATAGCAGCCACCCAATCGCTTCCCGCCCGCCCGTGGACCCTTTACGCTATGGGCGCAAGCGATCTGCTGACAGCAGATCGCGCTAGTCACCACGCTCAAGCCTTCGGCTGTCAGTCAGGCCCTGCACGCGCGAAAGCTGAAGTGCTGACAAACTCTAATGGCGGAACTCGTCGAGGATGGCCTGATTGGCGTCTTCGTCCGGTATGAGGACTTGTTCTCCGTTGGAGAGGGTCTCCGGGATGCCTTTGAGCTGCTGGGAGGTCATCTCAGCGTGTCTTCCTCTGCGGATGAGGACCTGGCCCAGGGTGATGGCTCCGTCGAGGTCCAGGTCGGTCTGGACGTTCTCGTTCATGACCTCCATGATCTGGGGCAATGTCTTGACAGTGTGCCACCTCAGGGCCTCGCTACGGAGGGCTCCGACGAGCTCCCGCTGGCGCTGCATACGGTCGATGTCGGCACCGGGGGTGCCTCTGTATCTGGCGTAGATCAGGGCTTTGTGGCCGTTGAGCCTCTGCACGTCTTGGCCCATACGCCACTTCTCGGGGAACAGGCCGTCTCCTACATCAACCCTGACCCCGCCCATCGCGTCGATGACTCTCTCGAAACCCTCGAAATCCACGACGGCGTAATGGTCTACATGTACGCCCGAGTAGTTCTCAACCGCGTCGATCGTCTTATCGACGCCGCCGTAGTTGTAGGCGGCGTTTATCTTGTCCTTTTCTCCCGACTCTACCTCGACGAAGAGATCCCTGGGTACCGAGAGCAGCTTGACGTCTCCTGTCTTCGGCACCACCTGCACGAGCATGATGGTATCCGTGCGGCTCCCCATCTCCTCGCTGTCAGGCCTCGTGTCCACGCCGAGCACGAGCACGCTCAGCGGTCCGTCTGTGAGCACGGGCTGCCCACCGAACATCCTCTCGACCCAGTTGCTCGGGGAAGCCTCGACCCTGCCGGGGTGGGGTGGCGACGCGTGGGTGAGCCTCTCGATCGAAGCCGGGCCTGCGACGAGCTCGACACTAACGATCAAAGCGACCAGAACGACAAGTAACACCCACATCCACCAGCGAATACGGCGCGTACCCTGGCGTTCCCTGGTGTAACCCTGGAAATCCCTCATCCACGGGGAGTCTAATCTGCGTCTACAGGCAAAGCAACTCGATTACACACCGCTGAAGGCGGAAAAGCCGCCGTCTACGGGCACGACGATTCCGTTGACGAAGGCGGAGGCCTGGCTGCAGAGCCAGATCAGGGTCCCCCCTAGCTCATCGGGTTCTCCGAATCGCCCCGCCGGAGTGTGCTGGATTATGGTCTGTCCTCTCTGTGATGGGCTACCGTCCTCGTCGAGCAACAGGTTCCTGTTCTGCTCCCCTATAAAGAAACCTGGCGCTATGGCGTTGACCCTGAGGCCTGGACCGTATCGGCGCGCGAGCTCGACGGCGAGCCAGCGGGTGAGGTTGTCGACGGCGGCCTTGGCGGCCGAGTAGCCGACCACGTTGGTCAGGGTTTTGGAAGCGGCCATGGAAGAGATGTTCACTATGCAGCCCTCTGGCTCCTCAGCACCCTCGACCATGGCAGCCCCGAAGACCTGGCAGGGGAGCAGGGTACCTAGGAAGTTTAGGTCCATCACCTGCCGTAGCGCCTCCTCCGGCAACTCGAAGAAACCGACGCCTTCGCTGAGAGTGGCCCCAGGTACGTTCCCGCCAGCGGCGTTCACGAGGATATCCACCCCGCCCCAGCGCTCGAGCAGTGCGTCTCTGGCGTCCTGGAGCTGGCCAGGGTCGAGCACGTCGGCGGGAAGGGCGAGTGATTCCCCACCAGCTACTTCTATCTCTCCTGCGACGCGGTTGGCCTTCTCCTCGCGACGACCGAGCACCGCCACCCTAGCGCCGCTGCCCGCGAGTGAGCGGGCCATCTCAGAGCCGAGGACCCCTGTCGCGCCCGTGACGACGGCCACCTTTCCTGCGAGGGAGAAGAGATCCTGCCTCGATCTCTGTTCCACCCGTCTCCTCCTTACGTCCTGCCCACAGGCTCTCTCTGGAACCCGTAGGCCCTCTTTGCGAGCCCGTAGGCGAACTCGCGCGCCATGTCGGGTGCTTCCACTTCGTCCACAACGCCGGTCAGGACCATCCCTACCAGCCAGTCGCAGGTTATGCGCCTCCATGCCCATGTAGTCCACACCCTTCTCGAAGCGCGGGGCCAGGCTCGCCTATTTCACCCCGAGACGCCGCAGCTCCATGGCGATGGAGACGTGCTGGGCGTGGGTCGTAGGACTCTCTGTCTCGTCCACGGGGACCTCGAAGTCCTCCTCCCCCATCGCCGCCTGTGGGTGGCAGTATAGACGCGCTACGTGGGCCACGGCGGCACCGTACTTGACGGCCGCCCGCGCCAGGGAGAGGTCGTCGTAGCGGACCTCGCGCCGACCAGCCTCGAACGCACGGTCGAGATAGCGTCTCGTCAGGTCGGCCGGAAGGTCTTCGAGATCCTGCCACGGCAGATCCTCCAGCGCTGCGCGCAGCGCCGAAGCGCCGGCGGCTTCAGCGTAGAGCACCTGAGATCCCGAAGGGGCCAGGACCGCAATCCTCTGACCCGACCCTACAAGGCCAGCTTCCGCGCCCGCGACGGAGACGGCCGAGTTTGGGAGAACCTCGAGGCCGTTCAGGGCCAACAGTGCGGTTGCTGTGTTTCCCGTCAGGCCCATTCGATGTCCTGCCTGCGGAGTAGCTCTTTGAAGGCCCCTGCGGCCTTGCGGAACAACTCGGGGCCGCTGAAGCCCGAGTACGTTCCCGAGGATGCGAGGTGCGGTTCTAGCGAGAAGAAGCCGTCGAACCCTGAGGCGCGCAGCGCGGAGAGCGTCTCTGGCAACTGCCCATCTCCTTCACCCGCCGGAACGACCTTGCCTGAGCCTGAGAGCGCATCCTTTACATGCACGTACTCTATGTAGGGCCGTAACGACTCATACCCCTCTGCGAAAGGTTGGCTGACCCCGCACTGCACGAAGTTGGCTGCGTCCCACGCAGCCCGAAGGGCCGGCGAGCCGACCCCGGCGAGGATGTCGACGCAGCGGCTCGGGACATCGCCGTAGATCTCCTTCTCGTTCTCGTGCAGTAGCCTGACCCCTGAATCCTCCGCCTCGCCCGCCAGGGTCCCCATCCGGTCGATCACCTCTTCCCGGTAGCGGACCGGCTCTTGCCCCTCCGGAATGAAGAAGGAGAATACGCGGACGTAAGGCGCCTCCATGGCATCGGCGGCGCGCAGCGCGCGGCGGAAGCGTTCCAGATGCGGCCCGAACGCTTCTGCTACAGACACCTTGCCTATCGGAGAGCCTATTGACGATATCCCGATGCCGCGCTGGGCGGACGCTGACTTGACCCACTCCAGTTCATCGTCCGTCAGGTCGAGCACGTTGGTGTTCCATACGCTGCGAAGCTCCATGTGGCTTATGGATTCCTGCGCGAGCGTGTCTAGTTGCTCGTCCAGTTCGGGAGAGATCTCATCGGCGAAACCCGTCAAGGTCCACAAGTGTCACAACCCCTTTCCTGGGTACGGTTCTCTCGCGGCCCGCCCCAGCTTGTACTATTCCTGGATACGTACGGGCCCGCCTGTGCAGGCCGCCTCGTAGATCCCCTGAATTATCGCGAGCGGCTTGCGCCCTTCTTCGAGGTTTACCAGCGGCTCGCAGTCCTCTCTGACTGCCTCGACGAAGTCCTGTATCTGGTCGCGGTGCGCCATGGAGAGGCTGCCAGGGTCTGCCGCTGCGCCTGGTCCAGTCGCCGCCTCGCCATACCGCTCCATAACCTGTTCGGCCTGGTTCTCGCCTCCGCCCGCGCCATAGGCCTCTCCCTCCTGTCCCTCGCCGGCGGCGTGGAAGTAGCTCAATTCATCATCATCGATGATGGCCGATCCCCTATCCCCGTGCACGGCGATCCTGGTCGTTAGTCCCGGATATGCCGCCGTCGTCGCCACTATGGTGCCGAGGGTGCCGTTCGCAAACTTCAAGATGGCTACCGCCGTGTCTTCGACCTCGATCCTCTCGTGGGCGATCAGGCCCGTGTAGGCGGTAACCTCGACTACCCGGCCCATCAGCCACTGAAGGAGGTCGATGCTATGGATGGCCTGGTTGATCAAAACACCCCCACCGTCCAACTCCCAGGTTCCGCGCCAGCCGCCAGAGTCGTAGTAAGGCTGTGACCTCCACCAACGCACCTCGGCGGACCCCGAGGTCAGGCGGCCGAACTCTCCTCTGGCGAGCGCCTCGTGAACGGCCTGCGTGGCCGCGTCGAAGCGGTGCTGGCTTACGACGGCGACTCTCCCGCCCGTGGCACGCTGTACCTCGATCAGGCGGTCCGCCGCCTTTAGGGTGACGTCGACGGGCTTTTCGATGACGACGTCCTTGCCGGCCTCGAGCGCCGTTATGGCGCCATCGGCGTGCATGCCGCTAGGGGTGCAGACGCACACAGCGTCGAGATCCACGCCCGATAGCATCTCTTCGAGGCCGGCGTAATGGTCGCACCCGTGCTCATCGGCCAGGTCCTCGGCCAGTTCGGGTACGACATCGGCCACGGCCACTAACTCCGCACTCTGTAAGCCGGCGATGGCCTTCGCGTGGTGCGGACCGATGACGCCGCAGCCTAATATACCGAAACGCAGCTTTTGGGCGGTCATACATCCTCTCCCTCTCTGGTTGTTCAGGACTGATCTTGTGTACGCGGCGCGCTCTGGCGGACGACAATCTCGGGCTCCAGCAAGACCTCGCTCTCCCACCCGCGGCAGTTGATGCGGTCGAGGAGCATCCTGGCCGATCTCGCGCCGATGTCGTACTTGCGGACCCCGAGGGTGGTGAGTGCCGGAGAGAGCAGACCAGCAACCATTATGTCGCCACACCCCACCACGGTGATGTCGTCAGGAACATTCAAAGCCAACTCGGCGCAGGCCCTCAAGGCTTCGACGGCGATGGTGAGCCTGTTCAACCAATCCCGCTTTCTACCGCTCACGCGCACGGTATCATAGCCCCTGTCACGTGTCAGGAGTCTAGAGAGAGGAAGACGTGGAAGGGCGTGGCGGTCCCAGGATAGCGTTTGTGGGTGGGGGAAGCTATCAGTGGGGACCCAAGATCATTCAAGACGTCGCTTTGAACGAGTGGTTGCGCGGGGGCGCTCTGGTCCTGCACGACATCAACGGTGAGGCGCTCGAGGACATGTACCAATGCGGAACGAGGGCACTGGATGTAGCGCGAGCCGACCTGAAGTTGGAGAAGACGCTGAAGATCGAGGTGGCCCTTCGGGGGGCTGATTTCGTGGTCTTGAGCATCTCGACCGGGAGCCTGGACGCTACGACGTTGGACCTGGAGATCCCAGCTCGTTACGGGATCGTACAGACCGTGGGCGACACTGTGGGGCCGGGGGGCCTCTTCCGCGGCCTACAGAACATGCCTGTGATTGTGGAGATCGCGCGCGATGGAGAGGCATTGTCCCGGTGCCGTACTGTTGAACTTCACCAACCCGCTAACGGTTCTGACCAGGGCCGTCACCAAGGACTCCTCCATAAAAGCCGTCGGGCTCTGTCACGAGCTGTTTTGCACCCTCGGCATGCTATCGAAGATGTTC
>DATDKO010000466.1:0-2201 GCA_036519935.1 Rubrobacter sp.
CGGGTCATCTCACGACGGTCGTAAGGCGCAAGACGGGACGTACAGTGCAGGAGTGGATCGCTGAGCGCCGTATGGCAGAGGCACGCAGGTTGCTCGTACAGACGGATCTGGCGGTGGAGGAGATTGGCCGAAGTGTCGGCTACGTCGATGCGGGCTACTTCGTAAGGTCCTTCAGGCACGCCCACGGCATGACCCCCCTCGGCTGGCGCCGCGCCAGCCGCCCTTAAGCCGGAGGTTCTCAGAGCCGTTAGCAACCGCCGTTGTAGTTATCGCTAACCTAAACGGAGTCAATTTGAAGGGAGCCAACATCCTACGAGTCCATCCAGGTAGTGCAGGGAGGCACCATGCTGATGGTCAGCGTCTCAGGCACTGCGGTCAAGCTCTAGCCCTTCGTCGAACTCTCGAACCTGCCCAGATAAGAAAACTCAAGGAGGAAAATAGTGACCATAGAGGTTATGAGCCCTGCTTTCGAATCGGGCGCCACCATCCCGAAGAGGCACACAGGAGAAGGTGAGGATGTCTACCCGCCCCTGCGGTGGAGCTCACTTCCCCAAGGGACCAAGGAGATAGCGATCATCTGCGACGATCCGGATGCACCCACCCAGAAGCCTTTCGTCCACTGGGTGGCCTACAAGATACCTGCGGATCGCAGGGGGCTTCCGGAAGGTAGCACCGAGGGAGCTCTGGAGGGCATAAACGATTTCGGTGAGGTGGGTTACGACGGCTGTATGCCACCCCGAGGCCACGGAGTTCATCACTACCACTTCAAGGTGTACGCCCTGGACACTGAGCTTGATGCACCAGCGGGCTTGAGCAAGGATGAACTCTTGGCGGCCATAGAGGGGCATGTCCTCGACGAAGGAGAGCTAGTTGGAACCTACGAACGATGATATAACCCATGCGCAGAGCCGAGGCCTTGATGCCAGCGCTGATGCCAACCCGGGCGATACTAGACGGATTTATTGTTTCTACCGAAATGAAGGAATCGCCTTATTTATGGGCTTTTTCGGACGACGTGGTACTAGGCGAACCCTGTAACAGCAAACTCGTAGCTGGAGCAGGAAAGCGGTTCGAGTCCGCTCGTCGGCTCACCTTTTCCTATGAATAAGCTGAATACTCACCATAAAGAGACCCCCGCTTAGCCGCCAGGGGTTCGTTTACGCCAGTATTACGCTGACACGACGGGGGTGTCTTAGCGGACCTCTTGTGCCTCGTTATCCGGCGCGCCATATCCCCTGCGGGTGTCGCCGCCACAGGCGCGGCGAAGGTGGGCCGCTCCCCCTCAGCCCTGTGCACCACGTGTCGCTACCACACTTTCTCTACAAGCGTCTTCGGTTCTCTCATGCTGCTTCCTTCTGGAAGATAGTGTATTTCATAGAACCCTCAGTGCGAGGTTTGGTTCGTCTTCTGCGAAACGGGATGGTCTGAGCGTGTGTGTGTCCAGCGTGTGCGCTGCGCCATCCAGCATGATCTCGGCGAGTAGCTGGCCGATCGCCGGGGAGTGCATCACCCCGTGGCCGGAGGAGCCGTTGGCCAGGTAGAGGTTCTCTACCTGCGGCGCCCTTCCGAGCAACGCGTGCCCGTCCGGCGACATCTCGTAGAGTCCGGCCCAGCATCTCTCGCGGTCGATGGAGGCGTGCCTAAGGCAAGGCACGCGCGAGCGCGCCATCTCGAAGACTCTCCCGAGCCAGGCCTCATCGACGCTCTGATCGAAGGGGTGGGCTACATCGGGCTCGTCGGGCCACAGGATCAGCACGCGCCCGTCGCGCACGCGAAGATGAAACCCGTCCTCGGCGAAGATGGTCATCGGCATTTCTTCAGGCAAGAGATCGAAGGGGTACGTAACGGCCGCCTGCCTGCGGAGCGGTTCGACGGGGAGATCCAGACCAGCCTCCCGCGCCACCAGCGCCGCCCAGGCCCCCGCGGCGTTCACGACCTCCCCGGCGGCAACGTCGCCGCCGGAGGTACGCACCGTCGAGATCCTGCCCGACCCGTCCAACTCGAAATCTGCACACTCCACGCCGTACTCGAACCGCACGCCAAGCCGTGCGGCACCCTCGACGTAGCCTCGCAGGATCTCCATCGGCCGGATAAAGCCGTCGGTCGGGCAGAAGATACCGCCGACGAGCCCGTCCGTACCGATCGCCGGGTTGATCTCCTCTATTTCAGACGGCGTCACCTCTCTCGCCTCCTTGAGCCCG
>DATDKO010000467.1:0-2962 GCA_036519935.1 Rubrobacter sp.
GACAGGGTGTCGCATTTGCGTCCGAGTGCATAGTTATGCGAACTGCAGCATGTAGCGGTTGGCCCTGAGGAGAGTAGAGTTCTCAGAGGACCAAAGGATAGCCTGCGAGCAGAACTATGCAGCATCCTTCAAATGGACTTCGGAGAATTCTACTTCCACGCACTAGGGTGAATAAGGGCAAGAGGAAGGGCCGAGGCTGCTCTAAGCCCCGGCCCTCCTGCCTGTGAGATATTACGCTTGACTCGTTACGGCCGGATCACCCAAGTGATCATCCTGGCTTCGCCACCGAAGCTGCACTCCCAGAGCTCGAGTTTTCCGTTTGGGGACTCCCCTACCAGCCGGCCCCACTCGGCGCGGCTGTTGAAACTACCTCTGTTCGCCGCAGGGGGCAACGTGCTCGCAGCGCTCGCGGGGGCGACGGTGGTCGTGCTATCAAGGTGTGAGTAGATAGTTAATAGCTGATCGTAGTCATGCTGGTTTGGGTGCAGGTTGGAGAGGGTGCCGTTCGTGCCGGCAAGCCCGGTCGGGTCGTTGGTGTAGTCCATGCACGTCCCGAGATTGGTGTTGTTGAAGATCTCGTCCTGATGGTCGAGGCCGAAGGTGTGGCCGACTTCCTGGCACATCACCATTTGCCTCCACGCGGACGTGTTGTACTTTCCGGTGCTGAAATACGTATCGTTGACCTTGGTAGTGCCCTGCACGATGTGGCGGCGGCGGTTGACCCAGATCTGAGCGAGGCCGAGCCAGTTGTTTTGGCCATACGCTGCGTTGCAGACCTCGACCCTCCCACTTGTCGGACTGCATGTAGTCGGGTTCCTTGTACCGGGGATGATCGTCGTGTCCAGCACGCTAGAATTGCTCCAGTCGGACGAGGTGGTTGCTAGGTAACTATCCCAGGTGGACGACACGTTGTCGGCCAGTTTCAGCGTAAACGGATTACTCGTGCGCGCCCAATGATATTTGCCTCACGAATGGTTCGCTTGCGCAGCGGGTGAAAAGGCAACAAGGGCGAGCAAGACAGCGAGTGCAGACCCGATGACTATGGCACCCGGCCACCACAGCCGGGTCATTGCAAACATTCGAACCCCCTCTTTCTATAAGGGCAGGACTCGTCAGCCCCGCCTCAAGTTGTACAACGCACCCACGCTAGCAAGAGGCGATGAATTACCGATGAATTCTGAGAGGCCTTGCATCTTTTTTGACCTTTTTTCGAAACTTCTTGCGAATTGGTAGACCAACGTCCGAGAATTCGACTCAAAGCGAACTTCCTAGAACTCCGTCAAGGCGAAGTTCGCAGAACGCACCTTCCACGCACTCAGGTGAGTAGAGGTGCCGGACTCCGATCGCTGTGAGCTTACTGGCAGCAGTCGTCGTCGCAGCAGTCATCCTCGTGCGCCTCGCCATCCGCCACTACTATTGGTGCCGTGCAGCAGCTCTCGCCCCGCCACGACTCGCGGCCCTCCTTCACAGCCACACCCGCTATGACGAGCGCCGTCACGGGGTCGGCCCACCACAGCCCGAACAAGGCGTTGGCGCCGAGACCTACGAGCAGGGCGGCCGAGAGGTAGGCGCACAGCATATTCTGCTGGCCCTCGCTCTTGGTCGCCGAAGAGCCGAGCTTCTCGCCGACGCGTCCCTTGGCTATGGCCAGCGGAGGCATGGTCACAAGCGTGATGGCCGCAAGCCCGATCCCCACCCAGCTAGCTTCGGGGCGGTCTGCGGTGAGCAGGGAGCGGAGGGCCTCGAAGCCCACGTAGGCAGCGATCACGTAGAAGCTGATCGCGATCAACTTCTGTGCTCTCTGTTCGGCATCCTCCGAGGTGGCCCTAGAGGCGGCGAAGCGCCACAGTAGGATGAAGCCTGCGAAGGACTCGATCAGAGAGTCAGCCCCGAAGCCGACGAGGGCTATGGACCCGGCGACGAGCCCTGCCCCTATGGCGATGGCGGCCTCTACGCCGTGCCAGCCCACCCCGAGCCACGCGAGTTGCTTCGCCCGTCTGACCAGGCGCTCCCGCTCAGCGATCTTCTGCGGCTTCGCGCCAAGCTGTATCGGCTGAGTGCTCATATGCTCCTCTCCGCCGTCACATCGCCCAGCACGGCGGAGAGGAGCGAGGCCCCCGCCTCCGTGAGGGAGTACATGACCATCTTGCCGTCCTTGCGCGAGCGCACGAGACCGCGAGAGCGCAGCGCCCCGAGGTGGTGAGAGACGAGGTTCTGCGAGCGCCCAACGATCCAGGAGAGGTCGCACACGCATAGCTCTTCGCCCTCGCGAAGCGCCTCGGCCAAGCTCAGGCGCGTGGGATCGGATAAAGCTTTAGCACGCTCCGCGGCGTCTCGGGTCGCTTCTTCGCTCAGCAGCCTTTCGCGTATGGCCTCGGCGCGTGGGGCGTCTATGCAGATCAGGTCGCAGCGGTCTAGGTTCACGGGAGACACTCCAACGTCCGTTGATACGTTGTATAAAGCATAGCAGGGTCCGCTGTTGGGGTCCAGGGGCACGCACAGGAGGGTAAACTATCCGCAGGAGGTGAAGACGCGATGATGGGCATGAACGACGTGATGGAACGCTGCATGGACGCGATGGGCTCGATGATGGGCGGGGTATGATGGGCAGCGGGATCGTACCCGTGATCCTTCTGCTGGTCTTGCTGGTCTGGCTGACCGGGCTGGCCGCCGTCGGGGCGTTGGGGTTCTGGGTGGTGAAGAAGCTTCGCTGACCGGCGCCTCTCCTACGCGGCTTGGATGAGCGGAGCAACCACTTGCCGGAACACCACCGCATCGCCGCGCACAGCCACAACGGCCTGCCTCTCCGCTCCCATTAAGGCTGAACTTCCTAGAATCTCTGAGCGAAGTTCGCAGAATTCCCCTTCTAAGCTGTGAGTATCCTAGAGAATGGTTGTGGGCGACGTCTTGGAGCGGCCTGACCCTCCTACTAGGTGAGCCAAAGGTGCCTTGCAAGTGACTC
>DATDKO010000468.1:0-5079 GCA_036519935.1 Rubrobacter sp.
CGTGCCGCTGGAGGTCGAGGTGAAGATGGGGCGCTCGTGGGGGGAGATGCGACGGCTCGGCGGCGCCCTGGTTGAGTAGGGGCGCGCCACCACGCTTACGGCGTCGCCCGCGCCCCCTGCTGGTTGTACAACTTGACGATCTCGGCGACCGTGGTGACGTCTTCGGGCTTCTTGTCGTCTTGGCGGAAACTAACGAGGCGCGGGAACCGTAGAGCGTAGCCCTGACCCCTTTCGTCCGCTCCAGTCGGATGCACGGGCGAGCGGGTGATCTCGTCGGCGAGCACCTCGATGACCACCTGCGGCTCGACCCACACGCTGGGCTCTATGTTGCTCTCGACGCGCGCGGGCTTCCGCTCACTGACGTACGGCTCGCAGCGCTCTCTCACCTCGCGCCACTGGATGTCGCTCAGGCCGGTACCGATTTTGGTGACGGTCGGGAAGACGTCGCGCTCGGGGTCGTAGGCGGCCACGAGGAGTGCGCCCACGCCGAACGCGGCCCGCCGTCCCCGGCCGTAGATGTAGCCGACGATTACGCAGTCAACGGTATCCTGGAGGTTGCCCGCCTGTACGCGTTTGAGCTTGACCCAGTTGTAGTTGCGCGCCCCGGCCTGGTAGGGCGAGTCTGGCCTTTTGGCGACGATGCCCTCCAACCCGTGCTGGATGGCATCATTGAACACTTCGAGCAGCTCCTCCGGTTCACCGGTTGTGTGAGCTTCGGAGATGAGGATGGTATCCCCCTCTTCAACCGCATATTCGAGCATGGCATGCCTCTCGGTGTAGGATCGCTCCATGACACTCTCGCCGTCGGCGTAGAGGACGTCGAAGGCGAAAAGCCTCAGGGGCAACTCGGCCGCGGTCTCCTCGACGCCGTGCTTGCGTCTCCTCCTGACGGTCTGCTGGAACGGCAGATATTCGTCGGAGAGCGGGTTGTACGCGAGCGCCTCACCCTCGAAGATCGCCGTGCCGACGACGACCTGGCGCCTCGCGCCCTCGGCGATCTCGGGGAAGGAGACGGTCATGTCCTCGAGGTTGCGGGAGAAGATCTTGATGTCGTCACCGGCCTTGTGCACCTGGCACCGGAAACCGTCGTACTTCCTCTCGACCGCCGCCCGCCCGAGCTTCGCGATGATCGCCTCCGCGCTCGGCAGCCGCTCGGCGAGCGCAGGGCGCACGGGGTTGCCGACGCGGACGCCGAGGCCATCTACCGCCTCTATGCCGCCCTCCCACAGCGTCTTTCCTACGAGCCCAAGGTCGGAGGTCTCGTTGTACGCGCGCTCGAGCTTCTTCCTTAGGCTCTTGTCGCCGACCCTCGCGAAGGAGAACGCGTCGAGCACGGTCGGGTCGCCCACGCCCAGGCGCATCCGGCCCAGGGGTATGCGGCACAGGTATTTGCACGACAGCGGATCGAGCTCCCCTAGCAGTGAGGCGAACGCCTCTACCTTGGCCCCGACGCTGCCGGCGCCGGTCGTGCGGGCTATCCCGAGGAGCCTGTCGAAGACCTCACGGACCGGAGGGGCGCTGGTAGGAGCCGGGGAAGAGCCGGACTCCGCTGCTATCTCGGCCGCTGCCTCCCCGATGTCGCCGAGACGGTCGAAACGCTCGAGCACCGTCGCCCGGTCGCTACCGAAGGTCCGAGCGATGGCGTCGGCCACGTAGTTGTTGCCGAGCCCGATCTCGACGGGCTCGAAGTAGGGCGCGAGTCTGCCTTGCAAGAGATAGGCTGTAGGGGGCACATCCTCTGTTGGTGTCTTCGCGAAGAGCTCGGCCAGGATCTCGACCAGAGCGTTGCGGCCAGACGTTCCTTCCAGTTTTCGGAAGTACTGCACGAGCTCAGAGAAACGCACGACCTATCCTTTCGTCCGGAATCGCGCCATTATACTGGTGGCCGGGACGTGCTTCGCACGAGACAGCCTGTACTCTAGCCATGCCGACTTCGCCCGGTGAAAGAGTACCCGAGCACACTAACGCAGTTCGATTAGGGCGAAATTGACACCACTCTGACACCACCGGGAACGCAATACGGTGCACCCCAGGGCATGGCAGAGCAAAGAAACCGGCTTAGATACGCGGCATTTGCAAGCCCGTGCCCCTCTTCATGGATCTCACCTGCCTTGCCGCTTGGTTGGAGCTCGGTCTTTCCTAAACGTATCAGGGCCGCGGGATGGTGGAACCCGCTTAAGAGGGGCTTGCCTCCTCAAGATCTGCCTTGGCCTCCTCGATCTTGTGGTGATGTTCGTCGACGGGGTTCTTGAGCACCTTCATGTAGGCTTCGCTAGACTTCCTCGCCAGCCTCTCGAACCGCTCGCGTTCGCCCCTGCTCTTATCGGCCAACTCCTCCAGCGTGGCCCACATGCCTTCGGCTTCCGGGTCCGCGGAGTTCTCGAGCAACTCTCGGGCGAACCCGAAGATACGTTCCTGGAGTGCGAGGACGTCGTCCATGAAGGTCTTGTAGGAATGCTGGATCTCCTCGAAGATCTCCTCGAGTTCCTTCTCCGTTCTCTCGTAGTCCATCATCTCTATGATCACTCCCTTCTCTTATGGAGGCGCGACGGTAGAACAGCAGAATCATCGGGTAAGGAGGGTACAGTGGAAAGGTGGTGCAGCGCAAATGGGCGGGAGAAGAGATCCGCGTTCTGTGTACGCGTAGCTTCTTTGTTTCCGCCCATTTCGCTGGGGTAGGTTGCCCATGGGCGATCACCACCTACCGAAGGACCGTGTGTGAGGAACGCCAGGGAGGTCGAGCTGCTTCGGAGATTGCCGTCCGCATTGAGGAGGGCCGTCCCTACTGTTAGTCCTCGCGACCGGGCCTGTACACGCCCGTTGAACGGTCGCCGAGGGTATCCCCTCTGCCCCCGGCCGCCTAGACATCACGGTGGCACATCTCTGCCTCCCTTGTATCTGCGCTCCCACTTTGTCAAGTAACTGGAGGATTCCCTCTAGGGTCCTCCCTACATAAGTGATTGTGTACGCTTGAGAGAGATTTGTCATGCTCAGGATTGATCGGTTCTTGTAAACGGGGTTTGTCAAGAACCGACGGGATGTCAAAGAAATCAAGTGAAAGGCTTCTCAAACGGGCACTATCACCCATGAACTTGGGCTAGCTGACGATAGGATCGTCGCTTGACGTTTGGCTTCGCCCGTTGTGCCGGATGGAGTTGGAACCACCCAGGACCCTACATCCAATCCTCTGAGAACGCCCCTCCGAGAGATACGGCGAGTAGGACTTGGAGGATGGTCGCGAAATTATGTGAGGGGTGTGGCCACGCGTAATCCGCGTATTCCTCACACCACTGGTAACGCAATATGGTGTAACACGGGGCAAGGCAGAGTATGGAAATCAGCTTATATATGGGTTTGCAAACCAATGCAACAGTCAGCAAGCCCAGATCGCGCACTCGTAATGAGATAAGGTCAGCGGTTCGAGTCCGCTCGTCGGATCCCTCTAATCAGCTTAGAAAGCGGAACTCTCGGAATAGAAGCGACACCTGCTCCCAGGTCTCAGCGGATTGTGGCTCCAAGAGTAATGGGGCTCCTCCACTCTCTCATCCGGCTAACCTTGATGAGTGCCGGCTGGGGCACTTTGTAGCACCAGGCTCCAAGCATGAGGGTAGCTTTGCGCGCTCGGGGGTATACATAGCGCGTCGAAGTACGCCGAAGGGTTGGGCAGGCACGCTCGAAGGACGCTCAACCCGGACAGGAGGACACGTAATGACGGAATCCACGGATGGGGGCACCTTCCCGGAACTTTTTGAAGTCATACAAGGTTACGCGCAGAGAGACTACAACCACCAGGTCAAAGCGCTCAGGATAATCGCCGCCGCCTACCTGCCCTTGTTCGAAGTCCCCCCGATGCCCGACGCCAAGGAGGTGGTCGAGGACGTCCTTGGCCGCAACGAGTTCCTGTTGAGCAACCCGCAGACCGGCCAACTAGAGCCAGCAAGTGTGGATGCGGTGGTGAGCGTGGCGACCTCTCGGCTCGTCGAAGAGGATCTCAAATGGGGAGCTGACTGTCTGATGAACGTCATGGACGCGCTGAGGCGCCGGGCGCAGAGCGAAGGATACGAGACCTACGTGCTGGACGCCGACGAGGTCCTGGATGGCCTGGAGACGATACTGGCGGCGGACATAGTGGAGGATGTGATCGAGGACATTGTAGAGGAGGGTTGAGTGTCCTGATCGCCGGGGCATTGTTCACTTGTGGCATCATTCAGCGTAAGGATCGCCCGCAGCGTGCTCGGACGCGCAGACGTGAGACAAAGGCAAATATCTTCTAGCCTGATGCGATAGCCGCGGTTTGCGGAACCTAGACGAACGACGCACCTTTTATCAGGCACCCAGAGAGTAACTCGTCCGGATTTGCGATGAAGTGCAAGGCAAACGGGGATCACCTCCGGCCGTTATGAACTGCTATCAGGATCTGCCCCACCCTCAGGCTCCTGGACGTCTCCTCCTCCTGCTTCGAGGAATGTTTGCACCTGCTCTTCGAGACGCTGTAGACGTTCGTCTATGAGATCTAAGCGCTGTGTGACCTCGTTCTTGAAATCTTCCTCCGAACTCTCCGTGTCGTTGTCCAAGATCCTATGCGCGAAGCTTCCTCCCGCGAGCCCTGACGCGGCTCCCGCAAGCCCGGAAGCAGCACCGGCAAGCCCCGAAGTACCTCCGACGTGGTTCGTCAAGCGGTTCGCATACCCTTCGATAGCGCCAACGCTGAAGGTGCCTCGTCTCTGTCGTGTGCTGCTTTCTTCTCTGCGCTCAGGGCGTCCTTGCACGCGTTCTCGCACTCGTCCTCGAACACGGTCCTCCGCGCGCCCTTGGGATCCCTTGCGCCTACCCCTTTTGCCCACACGAGCCTCCTTAGATCTTGTCGACGGCTGGCGTAATCGGCCTAGCTGTACCCAGTGAGGCCTCGACGTAATCCCAACTCACGGTGAACACTCTCGAACCGCCACCCAGAGGCGAGAAGGCGCAACTCGGCTTGGGTAGTAGAGGACACCGAGACGGTCGAGGACGACGTAAGCCGCGAGGAGGTCGACGTGGACGAGGGGAAGTATCCCCGGAGCCCGCCAATCAGTTCGGCTG
>DATDKO010000469.1:0-7294 GCA_036519935.1 Rubrobacter sp.
CGGTCGCCGTCTACAACCACTACAAGCGGATCCAGTACGGCAACGGCGAGAACGACGTCGAGCTGTCGAAGTCGAACATCATGCTCGTGGGACCGACCGGCTGCGGCAAGACGCTGCTCGCTCAGACCCTCGCCAAGATCCTCAACGTCCCCTTCGCGATAGCCGACGCCACGGCCCTTACCGAGGCCGGCTACGTCGGCGAGGACGTAGAGAACATCCTGCTCAAGCTCATCCAGGCCGCCGACTTCGACGTGAAGAAGGCCGAGACCGGGATTATCTACATCGACGAGATCGACAAGGTCGCCCGCAAAGCTGATAACCCTTCGATCACGCGCGACGTCTCAGGCGAAGGCGTGCAACAGGCCCTCCTCAAGATCCTGGAAGGGACGGTCGCCTCGGTCCCGCCGCAGGGAGGACGCAAGCATCCTCATCAGGACTTCCTCCAGATAGACACGAAGAACGTCCTGTTCATCTGCGGCGGCGCGTTCGGAGGCCTGGAGGAGATCATCCGTCAGCGCATCGGCAAGAAGAGCATCGGTTTCGGCAGCGATATAGACTCGCGCCTCAAGCAAGAGGACGATTCCATCCTGCAATTCGCGCTCCCCGAGGACCTCCTGAAGTACGGTCTGATACCCGAGTTCGTCGGACGTCTGCCCGTGATCTCCACCCTGCGCAGCCTGGAGGAGGCCGACCTCGTACGCATCCTCACTGAGCCAAAGAACGCCCTTGTTAGGCAGTACAGGCAATTCTTCCGCTACGACAAAGTGGATCTGACCTTCACTGACGATGCCCTCGGCGCCATAGCGGAGCTCGCACTGGAGCGGGGGACGGGGGCCCGCGGCCTGAGGAGCATCCTCGAGTCGGCCCTTCTGCCTACAATGTACGAGCTTCCGAGCCGCTCGGACGTGAACAAGTGCGTCGTAGACGTCGATACGGTGAAGGACGGTGTTCAGCCGTCACTGGTAACAGGCTCCCAGAAGTACTCCTACGACGAAGAAGAAACCGCCTGAAAACTCCTTGAGTAAGGCACAGATACCAAAAACCTACGACCACCGCGCCGTCGAGGGCCGCTGGTACGAAGAATGGGAGCGCCGCGGGGTGTTCGATGCAGACCCGAACCCCGAGAAGGAGCCCTATTGCATAGTCATACCACCTTCGAACGTTACGGGCGCTTTGCATATGGGCCACGCGCTAAACGGTTCCATACAAGACACCCTCATCCGGCGCGCCAGGATGAAGGGCTACGAGACCCTGTGGCTTCCAGGCGTCGACCACGCCTCGATAGCCGTCCAGAACGTCGTCGAGCGCAAGATCATGCGCGAAGAGGGCAAATCGCGGTGGGACCTCGGGCGGGAGGCTTTCGTCGAACGCTGCCGCGAGTTCGCCCTGAAGACGCGCGAGCAGATACTCGGACAATACAAGCGGCTCGGCGCCTCCCTCGACTGGCGTCGACTCAGGTACACCATGGACGACGATTACATCGACGCAGTGCTCACGGCCTTTATCCGCCTGTACGAGGAAGGTTTGATCTACCGCGGCAACCGTATCACCAACTGGTGCCCGCACGACCGTTCGGCCATCTCGGACCTCGAAGTCAACTACGAGGAAGTGGAGGGCAGTCTCTACGGCATCCGCTACCCCTTCGTGGACGGTAAAGGCCCTGGTCCCGACGGAGAAGACTACGCCCAGGTCTTCTCCACGCGTCCGGAAACGATGCTCGGCGACGTGGCGCTCGTCGTCAACCCCGAGGATGCGAGGTACAGTGACCTTATCGGACGCCGGGTCATGGCGCCGTTTGTCGAGCGGGAGATAGAGGTCTTCGCCGACGAGCACGTAGATCCCGAATTCGGTACAGGTGTCCTCAAGGTCACCCCTGCGCATGACCCCAACGACTTCGAGATAGGCGTCAGGCTCGGCCTGGATCCCGTCAACGTCATGAACCCTGACGGGACGATAAACGACGCTGGTGGTCCTTTCGAGGGGATGAGCCGCGAGGAGGCGCGCGAGGCGGTCGTGAAGGAGCTGGACGGGTTGGGACTCCTCGGTGGCGTCCGCCCTTACGCCTTCAGGGTGGGGCATTGTGACAGGTGCGGAGCGGTCATCGAGCCGTGGCTCTCAGAACAGTGGTGGTGCGCCATGGGGCCGCTTGCCGAACCAGCCATCGAAGCGCTGAAAGAGGGCGAGATAACAGTCTACCCCGATTCCTGGCGGCGGGAGACTATCAGGTGGCTGGAGAACATCCGCGACTGGAACGTCTCAAGGCAGCTCTGGTGGGGCCAGCGTATTCCTGTATGGTACGGCCCTGACGGTGAAGTAATAGCTTCCAAAGACTCGCCGGGTGCTGGTTTCGAGCAGGACCCTGACGTGTTCGACACCTGGTTCTCCAGCAGCCTGTGGCCCATCGCGACCCTGGGGTGGCCCGACGAAGACGCAGAGGACCTGCGGTACTTCTACCCGACAGACCTCCTCTCGACGGCGCGTGAGATCATGTACCTCTGGGTGGCGCGCATGATCATGATGGGCCTGCATTTCGAGGCCGAGATCCCCTTCGAGAAGGTGAACGTCCACTCCATTGTGCTCGCCGAAGACGGGACGAAGATGAGCCGCTCCAAGGGAAACACCATAGATCCCCTGGAGCTCTTCGACGAATACGGAACCGACGCCGTCCGCTTCGGCCTCCTCTACCAGTCCTCGACCCAAGACTTCCCGTACTCCCGCGAGCGGGCCGAGATGGGCAGATCCTTCGTCACAAAGCTCTGGAACGCCATGCGCTTCGTACTCGCCTACCCGGAGGCTGAAGAAAATGGAGAACTCTCGCCTTCTGACCGTTGGATCCTCTCTGAGTTCAGCCGCACGGTGAGGGAGTATGACGCCTACCTCGAGGAGTGTGAGTTCTCGGAGGCGATGCGTCGGCTCTACGCTTTCGCCTGGAACCAGTTCGCCGACTGGTATATCGAGATAGCGAAGGCGGCCCCCTCGTCAGCGACGCCCCGCGTCCTGCGCGAGGTCTTCCACGGTATCCTGAAGCTCCTCCACCCCGTCATGCCCTTCGCGACGGAGGAGATGGCAAGCGTAATGGGAGAACAGGCACTGCTCGCGACGCAACGTTATCCTGAGTCTGACCCCGCGCTCGAAGACGAGGAGGCCGACCGTCTGCTCGACCGCACAAGGAGGGCCGTCTCGGCGGTTCGCTCGTTCAGGGCCGAGTCGAAGGTAGACGGCGAGCTCGAAGGGCTGATGCCAAAGGGCATCGACGAGGGCGTCTTCGCCGCTCTGGCCGGGGTGAGACCCGCGGAGGGCGGGAACGGCGCGAGCCGCGCTTCGTTGCCCGCGGGGGACGTGGTCGTGGAGATCCTGCTCTCCGACGAGATGCGCCGCGGCGAGATAGAGCGCCTGGGGCGCGAGATCTCTCGCGCCGAGCAGGAAGTGGCACGCGCACAGAGCAAGCTCGCCAACGAGAAATTCGTGACCAACGCGCCCGAGAGGGTCGTCGCCGGCGAGCGCGAGAAGCTGGATGTCAACTCCAGGATGCTCGAGACGCTCTCCCGCCGTCTCGACGAATACATCTAGGAGCCGGCCATTCCTACCATGACCTCTTTCGCCCAGGTCTGTGCCGAGTTGGACCGGCGCCGTCACATCACCCTCGGTTTCGAGCGGATAGAAGCCATGCTCACAGCCATGGGTCATCCCGAGAGGGACCTCCCTGGCCTGGTACAGGTCGTTGGCACGAACGGTAAGGGCACTACGGCCCTGGCTCTCGGGGTGGCACTGGAGGAGATGGGGCATCCGTCAGGCGCTTACCTCTCACCGCACGTCCTCTCCTACACCGAACGGGTCGTACTCCGAGGCGGCCAGGTATCAGAAGAGGATTTCGCAGCCGCTATGAGCGAGACCATAGAGCTTGCGGACAGAAAGGGCATCCCTGCCTCGCAGTTCGAGCTGCTTACCGCTGGCGCCCTCGGGATGTTCGCGGCAGCAGGGCTGTCGTGGGCTGTCCTCGAGGCAGGCCTCGGCGCGCGCCACGACGCCACCTCTGTCGTCAGGCCCGACGCCGTGGTGCTCACCAACGTTTCCATCGATCACACCGAGTACCTGGGTGAGACGGTCGAGGAGATAGCCGAAGAGAAGCTCGCCAGCCTGAGTCCCGGCGCGACTCTGTTTCTCGGTACGGACGAAGGGCGAATCATCGACCTCGCGCACAGCGTATGCCGCCGGCACAGAGCTAGCTTGGTTCTGCCCGGCGAAGCCGGCGAGAATGCCTCATATTCAGGCCTCGCACCGTACGCCGCTGGCGACGTGCGCCTGGGGATCGCGGTAGCCGAGTCACTGCTGGGAAGAAGCATCCCCGCCGAGGTCGAGCATAAGGTCGCGCTGGCTGTCGGAGAGGCGCTTCCCGGACGGTTCGAGGTACACGAGGTAGAGGGTGTCCCCGTGGTGGTCGACGGTGGGCATAACGCGGCCGGGCTCTCGGCTGCGCTCACCGGGATGCGCGCCGTGTATGGCGAGCGTCCATTGGGTGTCGTCTTCGGCGTCTTGCGAGAGAAGGACGCCGCAATTATGCTTGCCGGGTTGAAAGGTGAAGCCGACGTTATCGTGCTGACGCGCCCTGAGAGCGAGAGGGCCGCCGACCCCGCGCACCTCGAGCACGGCCTCCTCGAGCGCGGTGAGAGGAGAGCCATGGTAGTGGAGGACCCTGTAGAGGCTCTCGGCGTGGCCGTGGAGGCGGTAAGAGAAGCGGACGCAGTGGTGCTCGTCACGGGGTCCCTCTCCACAGCGGCACCGGTATTGCGGTGGTTGCGTGAAGCATAAGGGCGCCTGGCAGCTCATCGGCCTTCTCGCGGTGGTCGCCGTGGTCTCTTTTGTGGCAGGCTACTTCGTGATGATAAGGTTTATCGGATGAGATCTTTGCTCGCATTCCAGCAGGACCCTGATCCGTTCCAGATCATCTCCAGCTTTCTGGAGAGCCCGATCCTGAGGATCGCGGGCCAGCTCGTGCTCCTTCTCTTCATCGTGTTGTGGATCTCTCTCGTCTACTGGACCTACGCCGACGCCTCCAGGCGCGGGGCCATGAGCGTGCTGTGGGGCTTTGTCGCCTTCATCTTCCCCTACGTGGGCACCCTGGTCTACCTCATCGTACGCCCCCCTGAGTACCTCGAGGAGTCCCGCGAACGCGAGCTGGAGCTGGCCGTGCTGGAGCGCGAGCTCACGAACAACGTCCTTCTGTGCCCCAACTGCCGCAACCTGGTCGAGAGGGACTACCTGATCTGCCCTTCGTGCACCTGGGAGCTCAAGAAGTCTTGCGTAAACTGCGAAAAACCACTCAACATGGAGTGGGGGATGTGCCCTTACTGCGGCACCGACCAGCGCAGCGGCAAGACCATCGTTAGATAAGGAGAAGAAAATGGAACAGACGCTGGTACTGGTCAAGGGTGACGGCGTGCGCCGCAGGCTCGTCGGTGAGATCATCCGCCGCATAGAAGCCAGGGGTCTCGATATCGCGGACATGAAGCTGATGGACGTCGGCAGGGAGCTGGCAGAACTACACTATGCCGAGCACAGCGAGAAGCCTTTCTTTGAGGAACTGGTCGAGTTCATCATCGCAACACCGGTCGTCGCCATGAGGATAAGAGGCGAAGGCGCGATAAAGGCCATGAGGACCCTTATGGGGGCCACGAATCCTGCCGAGGCAGCGCCTGGTACGATCCGGGGCGACCTTGCCCTAAGCATGCCGGATAACCTCGTACACGGTTCTGACTCGCCCGAGAGTGCAGAACGGGAGCTAGGCCTCTTCTTCGGCCCTTGAAGGTATCGCGCCTCCTGCTCGCCTCGGAGTCGGCCAGGCGGGTGGATCTGCTCTATACCGCAGGCTATGAGTTCGAGCCCCATAAGAGCGGCTTCGCCGAGCTCGTACACGACGACCCCGTAGAGACCGTCAAGGCCAACGCAGAGGGCAAAGCGCTCGCCGTCGCGAAAGACCCAGACACCGTCGTGCTCGCGGCCGATACGGTCGTCTATCTGCCCGACCTTCCAACGCACGACCGCATCTTCGGACAGGCCAGAAACGAAGAAGACGTCCGGCGTTTCCTAGACAAATTACAAGGGCGCTCCCACGAAGTCTACACAGGAGTCGCCGTCGCAAGGGGCGAAGAACTCACCCTGCGCCACGCCGTCACCAGTGTGCGCATGCGAGTCCTCGGTACCGCCGAAGTCGAGTCCTACGCCCACTACGGAGAAGGCATAGGTAAGGCAGGAGGATACGCCGTGCAGGGACGGGCCGCCTCATTCGTCGAGTGGATCGGCGGCGACTACACCAACGTCGTCGGCCTACCGCTCGCCCTCACAGGTAGGATGCTCGCCAACGCAGGAATCCCACACCCCTGAAAGCGCAGTGCGGAGGACATCAGGTTACAGACTTCAGATCTCTCTGAGAAAAGAGTTGAGGGCCAGTCGGTGAAGAGCACAGGCTTGGTAGCAGAGAGCAGCGCGGTTACTATGGAGGCAACAACAAGCTCAAGGGAAGAAAGTGCAACGTGCTGGTTGCCAGCGGGGGCTTGGTGCTAAAGGCCAAAGTCCACCTGGCCAGCGCGTGGTGGAGAGCAGGAGGGGATCTCAAGGCGCTGCTCGATGGTGGTGCCACAGAGCTTGGGGACTACGAGAAGTAGCGTGCAACCAGGGAGGCGTTAGTGTACGCTGCCATGAGTCGCCTCATGCTGAGGCGATTGGCTCGCACTTGAAGCTTTTTCATACAGTCTCAGAAGGTACGTTCTCAGAAGTTCGTAGGCGTGGTCTAAAATCTTTTCGCACCAAGGAGTGTCCCCGGCGCAGGCGACAACCGCGTTCGGCAGCTCGCATCCCTTGACGGTCTCGCCGTTCAGGGCGTTGTTCAAGATGCCGATGTTAGATAGGTTTGGTCTATCCGAACGTCCGGAGTCGGAGGCGGTTATCGCGACGTCATGGGAATTGGGCAGGTACGCGACCCCCCCTATGGTCACTTCGCCAAAGCGGTTGTTCTGTATGGTCACATCCTGGGCATCACGCACGGAGATGCCACCCCGGTTGGCATCGAGGGAGTTGTCGTGTACCTCGTTGTTCTCGATGAGGGCCTCGCCCGCGGTGGATACGCTGCCTACCTCCTCAAAGCGTATGCCGGAACGACCGTTGTTGACCACGAGGTTGTCGTGCACCCAGAACCCATTCGGATGACTGGCGGAGTCGTGGCAGAAGTTGTCGCACCACAAGCCGTTGCCTTGCGTGTCGTGAATGTAGGAATCCTTGACCTCGACCTCGTTACGCG
>DATDKO010000470.1:0-12454 GCA_036519935.1 Rubrobacter sp.
TCCCCGAGCATTGGCGGCGCCTGGAGAAGACGGTCAAATCGCTCAGCCGGAATGGCGGGGACGACACTCTCCTCGTCTACGCCGACGACCTGGAGAATACAGCGGGCGTCGGCGGTTGGGATGCCAGCGCCCTCGGACGCTACGACGCCTTTCTGCGCTGGGTAGCGTCCAGAGAAGACGTGGCTCCCGTCTTGATGTCCGAGTGGCTGGCCGGACACCCGCCGCAAGAAGAGCGGAGGCTGGAGCCGGGCACCTTCTTCGAAGTGGCGCAGCAATGGGAGGCGGGCGAAGACTACCGCGGATGGTGGGAGAACGCCGCGTGGTCGCCCTACAAAGAGCGATTGGTCTGCGCCCAGAAAGCGCTGCGCGAGGCGCAGCGGGAGGGCGTGGACCGGCGGCTGCTGGATCTCGCCTGGAAACACCTCCTCGCCTCCGCCTACGAGACCGCCTGGTACGACCCCGTCGAGGACGGCTCCGTCGCCGCTCCCTTTGCCAAGGCGGTTGCCAGCCACGCCCGCGCCTGCCTGGTAATGGTAGACGCCGCCCGGTGGTTCGCCAGAACGGAGCGGTCTCCGTCCGCGGAAGTCACGGACATAGACGAAGACGGCGAGGACGAGGTGATCCTGAAGGGCGAGCACCTCTACGCCGTGATAGCGCCCGAGCACGGCGGGAGGCTCATCTACCTCTTCACCCTAACGCCGGAAGGCGGCGCCCTAGTCGTCGGCAACCCCACCGACGACTGGAACTTCCAGGAGGAGCTCAACCGGTACATGGATCATCCGTCCAACCATCCGGGCGCCCTGGCCGATGTGGGTTATGAGCACGACCGCTATCTGGTTTCCGCCCTCAGCGACGGCACTCACGCCTGGGTGGAGCTGACCAACGTCGAGGAGGGCAGCCGCCTGTTCGGGACCCGCAAGAGCGTGCTCCTGGCGCCCGGCCACCCGGCCCTCGCGGTCTGCTACCGGACTCCCGAGGGGTCCGGCGACCTAGCCACGGAGACGTGCCTCGCGCCGGACTACTACCGCCTGCTACGGGAAGGTCGCCGCGGCCTGAGCCCGTGCAACGGCGAGGGCTGGCGCGGTTTTCGCAACGGAGATGTCGCCGTCTGGTTGGGGCTGGCCGGTGACGAAGCGACTGGCTGGACGGAACCGGCCCAGGCGGAGGCGGGACACGGGATGAACGTCCGCGTGCTGGCCGACGCATCTCATTTCCACCTCCTGATCGCCTGCGGCGACACAGACGAAGACTCGTGCCAGCAACTCCTCCAGAAGCACAGGGCTGCGCTCGACGAGATAGGCGAGATAGCAAGCACTGTGCGTCTCAGAGACGGTGTTCTGTTGTGTGGTAACGGGGAGAGAAAGTGCTGAGAGATATCTTCGGACGGTTCACCTCTTCGGGAGGTCAGGACGAGCGATCCGCGCTCGTGGCCCTGCGAACCTTTTTGCCTTTCATGCGGCCCCACTGGCGGGGGTTCGTCCCGGCGGTGATCGGGGTCATCGCGGCCAGCCTGGTCGCCCTGCTAAAGCCCTGGCCGCTGGGGTTCTTGATTAACCACGTTCTGCAGGTCGGGCAGTCGGATACCGCCAGGCTGGCTTCGCCCACCATGATGATCCTCGCCGTTGCCGGCGCGATAGTGGGCATCGCTGCGCTACAGGGGCTGTTCAACTTTCTCAAGGAGTTCTTCCTCTCGGCTACGAGCGAGCGGGTGGCGTTCAGTGTACGCCGCGCTCTCTTCGCGCACATGCAGCGCCTATCGCTCACCTTTCACGACAGGCAGCGGACCGGGGACATGATCACGCGCGTCACCAGCGACGTCACGAAGGTGCAGGAGCTGGTTACAGACAAGCTACTCGTGGACGGGATAAGCAGCATGCTGCAGTTCATCGGCATGCTCACCGTCATGTTCGTCATCGACTGGAGAATCGGCCTGATCGCCACGGCGTGGGCACCGCTCGTCATGATCGCCTCCTCGTACTTCCGGCGGCGCATCAGGGACGAGGAGCAGGACGTGCGGCAGCGAGAGGGGGACTTTACTTCGCTAACGCAGGAGACGATCTCCTCGATCCGGGTCGTCAAAGCGTTCGCCCGGGAACGCTTCGCGGAAGAGAGATTCGCGGAGCAGACTGGCGAGATGGCGGAGGGCAACGTGAACGTGGCGCGCCTGGAGGCTCGTTTCTCCTGGATTATGACCATCCTGACGGCGGGCGGGCTGGCCACGGTCGTCGCCTTCGGCGCGCATCAGGTCCTCGCCGGGGCGCTCTCCGTAGGCACGCTAGTCGTCTTCACCCAGTACATGAAAGACCTCCAGAGCCCGCTGAACACGCTTTCGAGGCTCTGGGCGAAGCTTCCGAGAGTCGCGGTGCGGGCAGAGCGCATCATGGAGGTGTTCGACGAGCGCCCGGCGGTGGAAGAGCGACCCGGCGCGCAGACCGCGCCCCGCTTCCGAGGGGAGGTGCGCTTCGAGGGCGTCTCCTTCGGTTACGACCCGGATAAGCCGGTGCTGCGGGACATCGAGCTGGAGATCCAGCCGGGCGAGGTGGCTGCGGTCGTGGGGGCCACCGGCGCAGGGAAGAGCACTCTGTCGAGCCTGATCCTGCGCCTCTACGACCCCGTGAAGGGCTCCGTGCTCATAGACGGGCGCGACATCCGCGACTACAAGCTAGACTCGCTGGTCGAGCAGATCGGGGTGGTCCTCCAGGAGTCGCTGCTCTTCCAGACAACCATCCAGGAGAACATAGCGTACGGCAGTCCCAAAGCGACCTTCGAGGAGATCCAGGAGGCCGCCCGTGTCGCCTACTGCGAGGACTTCATCCGGAACCTGCCGAAAGGGTTCGACACGGTGGTAGGGGAACGAGGCGGGACGCTATCGGGAGGACAAAGACAGCGCATCGCCATCGCGCGCGCCGTGATCCGGGACTCCCCGATTCTCGTTCTGGATGAGCCGACGACCGGGCTCGACGCCGAATCGGAGATGATCGTGATGCGCGCTTTGGAACGACTTATGGAGGGTCGCACGACGCTGATGATCGCCCACAAGCTGTCCACCGTTTACCGGGCCGACAAGATCTACGTCCTCGAGGAAGGCACGATCGCCGAGGAGGGGTCGCACGAGCAACTCATGGGGAAAAGGGGTATCTATGCGCGCGCCCATCAACTGCAAACGATATAGCCGACGATTTGTCGTTGCGCGATCCTGCAACTCGAGAGGAAGGTGGCCTCATGTCTAAGTCCGCAGAGAACGCTCTATGAGAGCCAAGCAACAAGTTGTTCTGACCGGAGCAGACGTTGATCTGCTGCGCCGAGTCTACGATATAGGTGAGTGGTTCACCTGGGATCGCACACCTACGGGATACACCAACCATAGCTTCTTTATAGCCGCCTCTACTGGTAAGTACGTGCTCAGACGGTCAAACATGGACTGGAAAATTCGCAAGGGCGCCGATGCCATGAGATTCGAGGTGAGGCTTATCGATCACCTGCGGGAACGCGGTTATCCGGCACCTCAGATCATTCCGACGCGAGAGGGAGATAGGCACTTCACTCACCAGGGCGCCTTCTACCTGATGACAGCCTTTATCGCGGGAGATCCCTACGAGGAGGGAAACACCGCACATCTGCTGGCCGCCGGTGAAGCACTCGGACGTTACCACTGGCTCGTGCGTACGCTCAGTGGTCCATCCGCCGCTTCGGCGCCCATTCTGGAACCACGAGCTATTAGCGCCCTGGATAGAGTGGAAGATCTTGTGGCCCCCTTTCTCAGCGCCGGAGAACGCATACACTTGCGGAACCAGATTTCCTATCTGCGGAGCCAGTTCGCGAGCATTCCGCGAGCCCTCGCAGAAGGTTATCCTGCGTTGAACAAGCTGGTTATTCACGGTTCTTTCAGCGAAACGTGTCTGATATTCGCTGGGGATGCATTGGCCGGTGTGCTGGACTACGACCGGGCCAGGTACGAAGCTGTCGCCACGGATCTCGCCATCGCCATCAGGTCGTTTTGTCACCACAGCGGACGCGACGAGAGGTACTGGATCGACCTCGACTACACGCGTTGCCGAGACTTGTTGGCAGCCTACCAGGAGGTGAATCCTCTGCCGGAGGAGGAACTCAGAGCATTGCCGCTCATCTTACGGCAGCACTTGGCGATCAAAGCCCTAAAGAGGTGTGACAACTTCATTTGGCGAAACTCCGTCGCGCCGCAAGAGGAGGCGCGGGCGCGGAAGTTGGCGAAAAGGCTCGAGGCAGGGGCAGCGCGCCTGCGGTGGCTGGAAGAACATAGCCGGGAACTAGTAGCTGCCTTCGTAGACGAGGTTGATACGAAACGGGTAGGAAAGACGTGGTCAGCTAGTAGGAGGCAATCCGCCCGTTCTCCAGGCGATGAGCGTTTCGTCGCCCGACGATCGACGAACCGGTTCAGTTGATAGACTTCATGCCCACCATCCTCGACTATCTGCAGTGTCCGCCCATGGACGTGTCCGGCGCGCCGGGTGCCCACGGGAGATTTTATCGACGTGCAAACAGAACTATACGATGTTACGAGCGACCCGGCCTAGACTCGGGATTTCATGGACGAACGGCCGGACATCGCCCGGGAGCTGGAGGAGATGCTCGCTCCCTGGGCCCAGTCGCTCCTGGGGCAGGTTTGGAGTTGATGGACGTCCCAGCGCCTGGAGGCATGGAGGGCCGCCTCATCGAGCTGATCAGCAAAGAGGAAACCTTCCCATGACCGGACCGTACGAAATACCGCCCCGTCTCATCAAACCAGCACAAGGAGCTTCTAAATGAGTCACATCACCACCGTCACGCACCACGACTCGCCCGGCAGCGGCGGAGCACCGGCCTCCCTGGACAAACCTTCCGCCTCCCGGCGCGGGCTGCGACATATCGGCGCGGTGCTCGCCGGCAGCATCGTGTTGGCTGCCCTGCTGCTGGTTTTGGCGAACCTGGCATTCGCGCAGTCTGCTAAGAAGAAGGCCACGCCTCACCTTAAGCCCTTTTTGGTCGAGGACATCTACCCAGGCGAGACCGGCTCGGAGCCCAATTGGCTGGTGGACTTCAAGGGAAGTCTGTTGTTCGGAGCCAATCACCCGAGGTTCGGGGAGGAACTGTGGAGGAGCAACGGTACGAAGCCAGGCACAAAGCTCGTCAAGGACATAGACCCCGGTCCCCTGGTAATAAAGAAAATGGAGAAGACGGAGACTGGTTCGTCGGCGCCCGACAGTGTGATGCGCACCAAAAAGTGGATCTACTTCCAGGCCACCACAGTCAAGTACGGCGACGAGCTGTGGAAGAGCGACGGGACCAAGTGGGGCACCAAGATCGTCAAGGACATCGTCCCCGGCCCTGGTGTTTCGGATCCCGAAGACATCGTCTCCACAGCCCCCAGAACGACGTTCTTCAGGGCGTGGGACAAGAAGCACGGCGAGGAGCTGTGGAAAACAGACGGGACCGAGAAAGGCACCACGCTCATCAAGGACATCAACCCCGACTTGCCTCCCGGAGCCCGCTGCGACCAGGGCGAGTGCGGTATCCCCAAGGGCTGGAGCCATCCCGACACCGTGACGGTCATGGGCAAGCAGGTATTCTTCGCGGCCGACGACGGCAAGCACGGCGTGGAGCTGTGGAAGAGCGACGGGACCGAGAAAGGTACCACGCTCGTCAAGGACATCAACACCGTCAAGGGCAACTCCAACCCCAACGATAAAGGTGACGCCCTCACACGCAGCGCGGAGGTGGAAAAGCTGTACGTCGTTGGCAAGACGCTCTACTTCAGGGCAAGCGATGGCAAACACGGCGTCGAGCTGTGGAAGAGCGACGGGACCAACAGAGGCACCAGGCTCGTCAAGGACATCAACCCCGCCGCTCCCGCCCCCATCAATACCGCCTGCAAGGATCGGAAGAGCTGCGTCGGCAGCTCGTGGGTCGATGACATAACAGTCGTTGGCAAGACAGCCGCCGGCAGGAGGATCTACTTCACGGCAATCGACGGCAAACACGGCCTCGAGCTGTGGAAGAGCGACGGGACCAGGAAAGGCACCAAGCTCGTCAGGAGCATCAACCCCAGCTCTGCGCGGGAAGCTGCGGATATCTCCAACCTGGTCGCGCTGCGCAAGAGGCTCTACTTCTCGGCAAACGACGGCAAACACGGCGTCGAGCTGTGGAAGAGCGACGGGACCAGGAAAGGCACCACGCTTGTCAAGGACATCAACCCCGGTAAGGCTGATTCGGGCGCCGACGACTTGACGGCGTTCAAAGGAAGACTGCTCTTCACTGCCGACGACGGAGTGCACGGCAGCGAGATGTGGAGGAGCAACGGTACGAAGGCAAACACAGCCCTGCTCATAAACCTTGAACCCGGAGCAGTCGGTTCTGAGCCGGGTGAGTTGACCATCTCCGGCCCGTTACTGTACTTCGCGGCCTCCGCCCCATCCGCCGGTGAGGAATTATGGGCCGTGGTGCCGAGGGGGATTGGCAGGTAAGCAGGCGCGCGGCAGGAGTGTGTGCCGCGCCTGGCGGGGAGATGCTGGCGAGGAGCGTTCGATGACGGGCAGTTCGGTGGACGAAGACAGGATGGTGGCGGAGCGTTTGCTGGCCGAGCAGCTGATGGACCTGCCGGATACGGCTCTGTCCGGGGCTGGCCTGGTCGTACAGAGCTGCAAGGCCCAGGTGCTCAAGACTTCCAAGTCGCGCCCCATCCTGCGGTACTTCGTCACCTGCCTGGATCGGGAGAAGGCTGCTCCCGTCCGGCGGCTGATCATCGGCAAGGGATGCTACCGTCACGACGGGAACAAGGTCTTCGGGTTTATGAGGCGACTATGGTCGGAGGGGTTTGCCGAGGACCGCCGTCTGACCATCCCGGAGCCCATAGCCTACTTGCCCGAGCTGAAACTCCTGCTTCAGAGCCGGGCTCCTGGAAGTGCCCTCTACGAATATATAGACCACCCTGCCGAGGCGCTAAAGCCGGTGAGCCTTACGGCGCGCTGGCTGGCGAAACTGCACAAAACCAGAGTAACCGGCGTCCCCGTCCTGCCGATGGAGTACGAAGAGATGAAGCTTCACACCTACAGGGATGTCCTGATGCGGATCTGCCCGCAGTTCGCGGCGCGGGTGGAGAGCTTCGCCGAGCGCATACTCTCCTCTCTGGAGGCGCTGGACCCGCGACAGGTCGTGCCTACTCACGGAGACTTCCAGCCGAAAAACGTCTACATCCTGCGCAATCGGGTGACCGTGATCGACTTCGACCGGTTCGCGCTCGCACATCCCGCGCGTGATGTGGGGCACTTCATCGGCCAGAGCATGACGATGTCCTACGCCCGCACGGGTTCGTTCGAGGAGATCGAACCGTGGAACACAGCCTTTCTCAAAGAGTACGCCGGCCTCACCTCCCCGGAAGCGAGGTCGGCGGTACCCATCTTTGTCGCTCGAACCTTCATGGAGGTGCTGAAACACAAGATTCTTCTGGAACCCTCCAAGAATGCGCACCTGCTGCCCGCCTGGCTGGACGAATGCGAAAGGTGGCTGGACAAGGCGCGTGTCTCCCCAACAGCGACGCGAGATCGGCTATCGAAACGTAGAAGCGAAATAGAGGAAGGAGAATTAATGCCTCAGACGATGTCTCCCAATGAGATCAAGCAGGAACTGGGCCGGCGTATCGAGGTGGTGAACCGGCCGGAGTTCCTGGACTTGCGGATCCGCCCGCATTTCTCGGACGCCGAAGTGAACGGTGGCAGCTGGAAGACGCGGGTGCTCCAGCTGGACGGCACGGGCGCAGCCACGCTGGAGCTCAGCATAGACGGCCACAAGGTGTTCGCCAAGTTCTATCGCCCGGACGAGAACGCCCCGCTCATCTACGAGAAGTTGAAGGCACTCCGCGCCGCCGGCTTCGGCCCCGGCGAACGCTACCAAGTGGTCGAGCCGCTGGACTTTATTCCCGAGTATGGGATGCTTCTGACCAGGGGAGCCGACGGTCCGGCCGTCTCGGACTCCATAGAGGGCGACTGGGACGCCCTGTTGTCCGGCGCGGTTGAGTCCGCCCGTTGGCTGGGCAAGCTGCACAGCTCGCCCGTGCGGATCGGCCCGCCCCGCTCTCTAGCGGCGTCCAGCGAGTTGCTCTCCGTGGCCCGCCGTTTGGCAAAGGTGATGACCAGGAGTCCCGGACACCTGGGGATCGCCGACGGAATGATCCGGGAGATGGAGAGCATGGCCGAAGAGACCGTGGACGGTATCCTGGTGCAGGGTCACGGCCAGTACCGGCCGATCCACGTCTTTATCGGCGGCTCGGCGGTCACGGTGATCGACATGGACCGCAGTCGCCCCTACGATCCCGCATACGACGTGGTCGAATTTCTGGTTCGTATGAGAAAGTCGGTGCTCAAGTACGCGGGTTCGGTCGAACCGGCCAACGCTCCAACCGATGCGTTCCTGCAAACGTACATCTCGGCGGTGCCGGATCGCTCGTACCTGTCCAACCTCTCATTCCACTGGGCGCGCTTTCTCCTGCACGGCCTCAACGGCGAGATGAAGGATGAGAAGAGCGGCGATCCCGAGTTCGACCGCACCATAGCTTTCTATCACTCAGAGTTCGAGAACGTGCTCGAAGGCCGGTTTGGCGTCTAGGAGGCGTATCTTGTTTGTGAGAGAGGATATCCCTATAGACACGCTCATGGAGGTCTACGATCTCGGGCAGTGGCAGTCGGTGGAGCTGCTTCCTGCGGGCAAGAGCAAGCACTACCGCATCACCACCGACGGCGGTGAGTACATCCTCAGGCGCTCCCACTCCTCGAGAACGCTTCAGGAAGTGCGCTTCGAGCACGCGCTTGTAGCCCACCTGCGCAACAACGGGTTCCCGGCTCCCTTATTCGTCCCCGGCGTAAGCGGGGAGACTCCCGTCGTCGTAAACGGGTATCTTTACAGCGCCTCTGCCTTCGTGAAGGGGTCCCCCTATCAAGCCGAGAATGTCGAGCACCTCCGGGAAGCGGCCCGCAGCCTGGCAAAGTACCACCGGATCGTCGCGTCTTTCGGGTTGCTTCCCCCGCGGTCGCGGGAGCCTTTCCTGAGCGAGACCCTGCGCGAGCGGCTTGCGGCGATGCCCTCTCCCGAGACTATCGGCGACTTTTCGACCCGGTACGGCGAACGGGACCCCCGGATCCCGGAGTTGCTGGCGTCGCTACCTTATGTCCTGGAAAGAGGCGAGGCGGTTCTGGGCCTCCTCGACCGCCTCTACCCAGACCTGCCCAAACTCGTTATTCACGGCGGTTGCCGGCGCGGGAGCACCCTGTTCGAGGAGGATCGTCTCGTCGCCATGCTGGATTTCGACAGCGCGCGCCTCGAAGCGAGGGTCCTGGATCTCGCCATCGCGTTCCACGACTTCGGCAAGGTGTGGGGGGATCCCAGATCTCCCGACTTCAAGGTGCCCCTGGATCTGCGAATAGTCTCGGAGTTCCTCGACGCCTACCAGGAGATCAACCCTTTGGAGGAGGCAGAAGTCGAGGCGCTGCCCACCTTGCTTGCGGCGAGACCGCTCAAGAGAGCCCTCGGGAAATATCGCTCGATGATCGAAGACCTACAGACCTCCCAGGGACACGTGAGGAAAGCAGCCCAGGAGGTCGCCCGCGTGCGCTGGGTGGAAGCCCACCAGCAAAAGTTACAAGCAATGCTCGTGGTCGACGGCCTCCCAAAGGGGACCTTGTGAACGCCAAACCATCCCCGACGGACCCCACCCTCGCCCAGGTCGAGGTAGCTAGGGATCCCGAGCTGATGCGGGAGATCTTTCAGAGGCACTTGCGTCCCCTCGGCGAAGAGGCTTACCAGGTCCGGGAGTGCCGGATTTCCCGCGCCCACTACCTGAAAGCCACCCGCATACTGCGGTATACCCTGCGCCTCGAAGAGTCTGCAACGGGGCGCGAGCGGATCGAGTTGTTGACCGGAGTGATGTACGCGGAGGGCGGTCGAGCCCGGCGAGAGTGGCAGGAGCTGCAACGACCGGAACCGGGACGAGCGATCCCATACGCTCTACTGACTTTCGAGCCGTTCTTCTTTATCCCGAGCTAGAGAAGCTGGTGCAGGTCTTCCCTTACGATCACCAGCTTCCGAGCCTGCCCATCCTGATGGCGGGTCCACCACCCACGCTGGAGCCACTGGTGCTCGCCCGCTTCGGAGAGGGCGACTGGCAGACCGAGGCGTGGGACGTCGAGCCGGTCCGGTATAGAACCGGGGCGAGGATGACCTTGCGGCTGAGGGTGAGGGTCCGGAATCGGACGACAGGCCAGCTGGAAGAGAGATGCTTCTACGCGAAGGTCTACCGCGAGGAGGAAGATGGGGAGCGAACCTATGAGGTGGCTCGGAAGTTGTGGGAGAAGACGGACGCGGGAGGCGAAGGCTTCAGCGTGGGGAGGCCCGTCGCCTACCTGAGCGAACTGCGGAGCTTGGTTCAGGAAGAGGTCTCCGGAAGCTCCCTCTACGACGTACTCCTCCAGGAAAAAGAGGCAACTCCGGTGGCGCGCAGGGTCGCAAGGGCCCTTGCGGGCCTGCACCTCGACGAGGACGTACCCAGGCCGCGGCGTCCCCGCCCGTCGAAAGAAGTCTTCGATAGGAGGCTGAAGAGGATCGGGGCAACTCTTCGGCGGGCTTGTCCTTATCTGGAGCCGGAGGTCCAGGAGATCGTCGGCGCCGTGGTCGCCAGGTCCGAAGCAGAAGCCCCAACCGCGCCGACCCATGGCGACCTCCATTTACGGCATATCTTGCTCCACGGCGGCCGCCCCGCCCTGATAGACCTTGACGCGTTCGCCGAGGCCGATCCGCTACTGGACATTGCCCTCATCTTATCCGACCTCGCCGCCATGCCTCTCGACACTCCTCTTCCCCGCGCTCGCGCGCGGAAGGCCTCACAAGCCTTCGTCGACGAATACTTCGCACATGTTCCGGAGTCCTGGCGCGACGGGTTCCCCACCCGCTACGCTCGCGCCGTCCTGAAAAGAGCCGCCAAAATATCAAGGAGGCAGATACCGGGTTGGCCCGACAAGGTCGAAGCCCTGATCGAGGAGGCTAAAAGTTCCCTGGCAGGAGAAGATCTTGGCCACGAGAGATAACTTTCCGGTCAGCGCGCTCGCGGACGCCTACGACCTCGGACCCTGGGAGTCGATAGAAATGTTGCCGGGGGGCAAGAGCGATCACTACCGCCTCATTGCCGGGAGCGGCGAGTACGCTATCAGACGTTCCCACCGCTCCAAGACGTCCGCGGACATGCGCTTCGAGCACGAGCTTGTACGCCACCTGCGCGACAACGGCTTCCCGGCCCCCGTGGTGGTGCCCACCGTGAGCGGGGACACGTGCGCTGTCGTGGACGGAGACCTCTACAGCGTGTCTGTGTTCGTGGACGGCTCAGGCTATGAGGCGGGTAATGCCGACCACCTTCGGGAGTCGGCGCGCGCCCTTGCAGAGTATCACCGGATCTCCGCGTCCTTCCGGCCCTTGTCGTCGAGATCCCAGGAGCCGTTTCTGAACGAGAACCTTCGCGAACGGCTCACCAAGATGCCTCCTCCCGAGGCGATCTGCGACTTCGCGGACGTGTATGCAGACCATGATCTCCAGATCCCGGACCTTCTGGAGTCGCTGTTCTACGCCCTGGAGAAGAGCGAGGAGGTGCTCGGTCTCATAGATCGGCTGTATCCGGAGCTGCCGCTGCTGACGATCCACGGCGGCTGTCGCCGCGGGAGCGCTATATTCTCAGGGGACCGTCTCATCACCATGCTGGATTTCGACAGCGCCCGTTACGAGGCGCGGGTCCTTGACCTCGCCATCGCGCTCCACGACTTCGCCAAGGTGTTCGGGGAGCGCGGTGCCCCCGACTTCAAGGTTCCTCTGGACCTGGAGGTCGTATCGGGGTTCTTGGGCGCTTACCTGCAGGCCAACCCGCTGGAGCCAGTCGAGGTCGAGGCCTTGCCTGCTCTGCTCGCCGCGAGACCGCTCAAGGGGGCCATCGGCAAGTACCGCTCGATGATCGAGGAGGCGCGCGTCTCGCAAGGACACGTGAGAAAAACGGCCCAGGAGGTCGCCCGCGTGCGCTGGCTGGAAGCCCACGGAAAGGAGTTGCGAACGGCGCTGTGGGGCACACCCCAGGCCGCCTCGTAAGGGAAGGGGAAAACTAGATCACGACGATGCCCGCCCTCCGCAGGTAGGAGCGAACGGGGTAGGCGCCCAGATACTCCCCCGGTGAGATGACCCTGCAAAGGTCGTACTGCCAGCGAGCGACAACGAGCCGGACGTCCTCCTCTTCGTGGGGCCAAGGTATGAACGCCCTGCCCGAGTCCACGCGAACCGCGGGGACCTTCGCCAACACCTCCGAGCCGTGGCAGATGGAGAGCTCCACCCGGAGGGCAACCGAGCCCGCTCCTGCGCTCCTGGCCCACTCTTCGTCGAGTTCCACGCGCCCCTCATCGTCGGTAAGGTCCACGAT